>JAQBTG010000046.1 GCA_027624955.1 Pseudomonadota bacterium | reverse complement strand
GCCGGGCGGGGGCGTCCGCCCCCTTGGCTACCTCGTATTAACTCGGGCGCGCGGTCGCGCTTGCCGGAACATAATAAGTATTCCGGGGGGTGGTGCCGTTTACGTGAATCTTTGTAACGTCACTTAATCTTTAGCCTTCATGCCGCTGAGGGTTTCCATGGTTTTCACATAGGCGAGGAAATCCTCGTCGCCTGAGCCGCTGGCGATCATCGACGACCACATCTGGCGGACCAAGGCGGCAAGCGGCAGAGGCGTGTTGGTCTGGCGTGCCGCGCCTAGCAATAAATCGAAATCCTTGGCCATTTGCCGGGTGCTGAAGGTCGGCGCAAAATTGCGCTGGCGCAGGGGCTCCAGCTTGTAGCCGACCAGCGGTGAGGCGATGGCGCTTTGGCCCATCACATCGAGGATGATATCGCGCGCAGCGCCGCCGCGTTCGGCGAACACCAGCGCCTCGCTCATCATCGCCGCAGTCATGCCGACCATCATGTTGAGCGCGAGCTTGATGAAGCGCGCTTCCTCAGCGACGCCGACGTAAAAGGACTTCTTGGCCATGGCGTCAAACAGCGGCTCGGCCGTCTCGAAATCAGCGCGCGCGCCGGAGGCCAAAACCGTGATGGTTCCGGCCTCAGCCAAGGCGACGCCGCCCGAAACTGGGGCGCGCAGATAGCCGATGCCGCATTCGCTGGCACGCGCCGCCACCTGCGCTGACATGTCGGGCGAGACGGTGCTCATGTCGATGTAGAGCGTGCCGGGCGCCGCCGCGGCAAAGATGCCGCTTGCGCCATCGGTCACATCGCCGAGCGCCGCATCGTCGGAAATCATCGAAATGATGATGCCTGATTTGGTAGCGACATCTGAAGGGCTGGCCGCCACGGCGGCACCGGCATCGCGTAACGCCGCCTCCGGGCCGGGGCTGCGGTTATAGACCGTGACGGCAAAACCGGCGCGCAACAAATGGCCAGCCATGGGCACGCCCATTTTACCTAATCCGACCCAGCCGACCGTCGCGTTTTCAGCCAATTCCACAGAAATCCTACTGCGGGCAGCGGGTCAAAAGATGGCCCGCGTCATCAAATTCAAGCGGCTTTGGCGAATCCACAATTTCGCCCTTTTCGCCCAACTCTTCTGCCAGCGACGGAGATACGAGGATCTGGTCAAGATGTAGGGTCGAGCGGATGATGCAGAGCCGCGCCGCGCCGCCATCCAAGCGCCAGCAGGTCGCGGCGGCGGCTTGGATCACTTCCTTTTCGTCAGCTAGAACGATCGGAAGGCGCACGCGCTCGGTAAAGGTCGAGGTGCAGGAGTTCATATACATGGCATAGAGGTCGAGCGAATTAGCGGCCTCAACGGTCATGAAATCCGCCAGGCCGAGGCCGAGCCCGTTGCCATGCGCTTCGGGCGTGAGGCCGAGTACCGCCAATTTGTGGATCAGTGGATTGTCCTGGCTCGGGCGCCCGCGGATGTCGCTCCGCCCGATTACGCCGGTATCCATGCCGGTGCCGGAGATATTCTTGCCGAGGCGCTCGACGACGAGCACGTCGATCTGCGCGAACGGTAATTTCGGTGTGTTCGCCTTGGCGACCGGCAGCAAACGGGCGTCGGTGGCGGCGATATCCTCGGGCTCCGCGCCTGCGATGATGGCAGCGCGTTTTTCGGCGTTCTCAACAATGCCGATGGCGTAGGCGATGGGCGCCGCGGCGATGGCGATGCCGGCCCATTCAGGCAGTACTTCGAGATAGCCGATCGCGCCCAAGCGATGAATGAGACGCGCGCCTTCCGCCTTGCCGAGACCGATGGCGACCATCTTGCTGAGGCCGCTTTCGATCTCACGGTCGAACGAGGTATGCGCCTTGATGCGATTGACGACGAGGATAGCGTCAGCCTCGGACGCGTTCTTGTCAATCCACACCGGGATGCCGTGCGACGTGGTGCCGATCTGCACCACTTCCATGGAGGATTCGATGGCGCAGCCCATGCTCTCCGGCGTATAGCCAAGCTCGGCCAGAAGCGCGGTTTGGCTTTCCGCGCGGGCGCCGCCATGGCTGCCAATCGCCGGCACGATGAACGGCTGGAAGCCGCGCTCTTTAAGCCAGGCGACGGCGGTGGCGACCACGAGGGGTTTACTCTGAATGCCGCGGCTGCCGCAGGTGATGGCGACGCGGGCACCTTTTGCCAGTGCGGCGAAGCGGCGGGATTTTTCGAGCGCGGCGCGGGTGGCGGATGCCACATCTTCGAGCGCCGGAGTGACGGGGTGGTGCAATTTCGCCGTTACAACTTCGGGCAGCGGCTCGTTGGCGAACTGCGGTAGACGGATGGCCGGGAATACCGGCCGATTGGTTTCGCTCATGTCACTTTCCGTTACCACGCGCCGCGACCGCCTCGGCGAGCGTGCACAAAATCTCAAACATCATAGTTGCGCCGACAAGCGCGGTGTTGCCGCTCAGGTCGAACGGTGGCGCGACCTCGACAACATCGCCGCCAACCAGATTAAGGCCGCGCGTGGCACGCAGCATCTGCTGCGCCTCATGGGTGGAATAGCCGCCGATCTCAGGCGTGCCCGTGCCCGGCGCATAGACCGGATCGAGGCCGTCGACATCAAAGCTGACATAGGTCGGCCCATCGCCGACGATCTCGCGCGCTTCGCGCATGACGCGCTCCCACCCCATTTCGAAATATTCCTCAATCGTCACCACCCGCATGCCCGATTCATGGGCGAAATCCATATCCTTAAGATCATAGACGGAGCCTCGAATGCCGATCTGAATGGTGCGTTTGGGGTCCAATAGCCCCTCCTCCACCGCGCGGCGGAAGGGCGTGCCGTGGGTCAGTTTGGAGCCGCCGAAATAGCTGTCCCAGGTGTCGGAATGGGCATCAAAATGGATCATGCCGACCGGCTCATCCCGCGCGATGGCGCGCATGATCGGCAGGGTGATCAGATGATCGCCGCCGGCCGAGAGCGGCACCGCGCCGGCCTCATGCATCTCACGGAAAAAATCCTCCACCCGGACTATGGTGTCGTTGACGTCGATCGGATTGACGCTGACATCGCCGACATCGGCAATGCGGCACAGCTCATAGGGGCAAATGCCGAGCGCATGATGGGTCCGACGCATAAAGCTCGACATATTGCGGATTTCACGCGGGCCGTGACGCGCGCCGGCGCGGTTGGTGGTGCCACCGTCCCACGGCACACCGGTGAGCGCGATATCGACCAGGTTGAAATCGGTAATATGCGGCAGGCGCATGAAGGTCGGCATGCCACTAAAGCGCGGCATCTTCATGCCATCCACCGGCTCGTAAAATTTCTGTCCGTCTGCCACCTGACGCCCCCCTCGGCGAAGTTCCCGACGCGCCATTCACAAAACAGGCTAGCGCGAGCGCGGGCAAGGGAAAAATTTCGCAATTCATATACCCGACGCCGCGCGACCAGATGGGTGCGGTCAGGGTTTGTAACCCGCCTTATGTCATATGTGACAAAGTAGTTTTTTCCAAGCCGGAAGATTTCTCGCAGGATTAATAGGGTCTGGGTCGGTTAATTTGACCTGCTTGATTTCGCTTCAGGGGATCAACAAGCGAGTTTCAGGGAATCAATCGGTCTCGACTCTTTTGATTATAACCCTTTTGATTAAGGCGGACGTGTTGACCCCGAACGTCTAGCTTCGTTGTGCAATTATTGTGAAAGACCCGCTTTGAATTTTGAAAGGATGGTTTTATTAGGACTCTTGAATAGAGCGAATATATTATCCACGTTAGCAGTTGATACTATTGTGATTTTTGTGTCACTCGCAGCGGGCGTTAGCGTAACTAGAATTGTTCCCCACGTCGTAAATTTTACGTAGCTCGCTTCGACTTGGTAGAGGGTCGAATTTGGCGTCACTTTTGTGAAGCCTGATAACTTCAGGGACTTGGTGCATCTCTGCAGCCACTCGTCTGTCCTTTCTTGATGCGGATCAATTGATCCTGATCATCTTGATCCTGGCGCCAAATCGCGCCATCGCTATGCCGTCTTCGGGTTCATAGAATTTGTTTTCGTCCGCCACCTGTTGCCATACACCGCGAAGTTCCCGAAGCGCCCTACACATGACAGTTACTCGCGCGTACGGGCAAGAAAAATGTTCAACCGCCCTCTCCGAGCACCAGGGTGTTCGAATCAGCTATGCCGGCTTGGTTACCAAGGGCGGTGCGGGCGATGGCGATGCCAAAAAACAATGGAAACGGAAGCCAAGTGCCGCTTGGAAGCTGACCAACCGGGCCTGACTCCATTGATCAATGAGATCAATGGAGTCAGGCCCAAATAATCGGAACCTGGGCCTTCGGCCACACCCTACAGCACCAAGCTTGCCGCGCCGACCATGCCGGCGTCGTTGCCGAGAGTGGCGCGGGCGATGCTGACGCCTTCGTCGCGGGCGAAGACTGCCGCCGCCAGGCTTTTTTGTGCCGCCGCCTCGAACAGCGGCCAATGGCTATCGACGATGCCGCCGCCGAATAGGATCAGCTCGGGCAAATAGCTGTGCAGCAAGCTCCACACGGCGGTTTCGGTGGCCGCCGTCACAGCGTCGATGATCGCGGCTGCTCTGGGCTCGCCTTGGGCGGCGGCGGTGAAGACAGCCTCGCTGCCGTTGAGGCCGATTTTCGCGCCGGCGGCGGCGATGGCTGGGCCGGCGGCGATGACTTTAAAGCAGCCCTGCCGGCCGCAATAGCATTCCGGCCCATTGGGCTGGACGGCAATGTGGCCAATCTCGGGGTGGGCACCGCCGGCGCCGTGGTAGATCCGCCCGTCGAGCAGCACTGCGCCGCCGATGCCGGTGCCGATAGTGAGCATAACGGCGCTTTTTCTGCCGCGCGCGGCGCCGGCGAGCGCCTCGCCGAGAAGTGCTGCGTTGGCATCGTTCTCCATCCGCACCGGCGTGTTGAAGCGCGCCGACAAGGGTGCCGCGAATTGCTGGTTGGACCAGCCCGGCAAGGTGTGGACGTTTTTGATAATACCGCGGGCGATATCGACCGGGCCGGGGCAGCCGACGCCGATGCCGCCGAAATCGCCCGGCTGCCAGCCGGCATCGGCGAGCAAATGTTCGATCCCCTGGATGAGGCGCGCGAACCCGGCGTCGAAGCTGTCATCGGGCTGGGTGGCGATGGTGCGCTGCGCCACGATGCGTCCGTCCGCGGTGACCGCGCCGAAGGCGATTTTGGTGCCGCCGATATCGATGCCGATGGCGCCCTTCATGCCAGCGCCTCTAGCCCTGCCATCGCCGCCGAATCGCAGAGAAAATCGATATTGCCGTGCAGCCAGAGCAATGAGGCGGGGAATTGTGGCGTGATGCGGCGGCTGAGAAATTTCTCCATGGCGTCTCTTTTATGCGCGCCAGAGATCAGCACCAACAGATGATGCGATTGCAGGATGGCGGCCATGCCGAGGGTGAGGCCGTGGCTCGGCGGCCTTTTATGACCGCCCAGCATTGGATGGTCCTTAGAGGTTTCCGCCAGCGCCGCGACGTGGCATTCGGCCTGAAGTTCGCCGGCCGGTTCGTTGAGCGCGATGTGGCCGTTGACGCCGACGCCGAGCACCGCGAGATCGATCGGCCCATCGGCGGCGAGGCGCCGTTCCATCGCCGCGCATTCCGCCTCGCCATCTGCTGCCATGCCGTCGAACGACCAATAGCGCTCAGGTGGGATGGCGAGCGGGCCGATCAAATGGCGCCGCACATAGGTTTCACAACTGGCTTCGTCGTCAGGCGCGAGGCCGGCCCATTCATCGAGCTTCACGACGCGAAGCCCGGCGCCGACCTGCTTGTCGGCGGCGAACAGTTCGTAGGCGCGCGTGGGGCTGCCGCCGCTGGCTGTGCAAAACAGCAAATCGGGCTTCTCCGCCACCGCCGCCGCCATGATTTCGGCGGCGCGGGCGCTCATCGCCTCGTGGTCTTCAAAAACGCTGAAACGCATGGGTGAACGCTATGATCTGCCCCACAGGTCCCAGGGCTTGGCCGCGTCCGTCTTGAACGGCAGCATGACTTTGCGGCCTTCGCGCGCCGATTCATAGGCCGCGAACAACACCTCCATCACCGCACGCGCGTCGCGCCCGGTGACGATCGGTTCTTTGTCGTTCTGCACGCAGTCGACGAAATGATCGAACTCACCCCAGAAGCCGTAGTTCCATTCTTCCTCATAGATGGTGAAGGTCCAGCCCTGGGTGGCGCCGCCCTTTTCCACGGCATATTCGTAACCGGGCCGGCTATAGGTGGTGACCGAATTGCCCTGCAATAGATTGGCGTAGCACACGCCTTCGGTGCCGTGTATCTCGGCGCGGTCATCCATGCCGCCCAGTTTGGTCCAGCTGGTTTCGTTGAGGAAGGTGCAGCCGTTTTCATATTCGAGGATGAGGAGCGCATTGTCCTCGCCCTTGGTCTTGTCGCCGTGCAATTGCGTCGAGAGTTGCGCATAGACGGAGGTGATTTTCGGCCGCCCGAGCATCCAGCGTGAAAACTCGATGCCGTGGCAGCCCATATCGACCAGCACGCCACCGCCCGACTGCTCGACGTCCCAAAAATGCGGCGCGTGCGGGCCGTCATGGGTTTCCGACTGCTTGATCAGGGTGGGCCGGCCAAGGGCGCCGGAATCGAGCAGCTCCTTCATGCGGCCATATTTGGGGGAGAAGCACAGCTCCTCGGCATACATGAATTTCACGTTGGCTTTGTCGCACGCCTCGATCATGCTGTCGGCCTCGGCCAAGTTGAGGCACATGGGTTTTTCCAACACCACATGCTTGCCGGCCGCCGCCGCGGCGCAGGTGATTTCACAATGCGTGTTATTGGGCGTGCCGATCACCACCATGTCGATCTCGTCGATTTTCAGCATGTCGCGGTAATCGGTGAAATTGTGGGGGATCGCGTAATCGCGCGCGAAGCCCTCGGCATGGCCGGGGGTGGGCGAGGCGACGCCGAGGAGGCGGGCATGCGGGTTGCGCTGCAGCGCGCGGGCATGAATGACGCTGATGAATTGCGAGCCGACAAAGCCGACGCCGACGGGATTGTTCATGACGAGTTGCCTCCTTTTACGGCATTATCTTGAGAATAGCGGAGGAATATCGCCATGCCCAAGATTCTAATCGATGATCAAGTTGAGCTTTACTACGAAGAGAGCGGCGCCGGGCGGCCGATTGTTTTCGTGCATGGCGTCTGGATGAGCGGGCGTTATTTCCACAAGCAAGTGCCGGCGCTTGGGCGAAACAATCATGCCATCGCGCTTGACCTGAGAGGCCATGGCCAGTCTTCGCATGCGGAGGACGGCCACACCATGGTGACTTACGCACGCGATTTACACGCGTTCCTCGCGGCCAAGGGATTGAAGGACGTGGTGCTGGCCGGCTGGTCGATGGGCTGCATGGTGATCTGGGATTATTTCAAATTGTTCGGCGATGAAAACGTGGCGGCGGCGATCTTTGTCGATCAGAGCCCGTCGGATTTCAAATGGCCGGATTGGGATTTGGGCGTCTTCGACCTGGCGGCGCTGGTGCATCTGATGTCGGAGGTCCAGACCGGACGCGAAAAGATTTACCGCGATTTCATCCCGATGCTGTTCAAGGCACCGCAAACCGTAGAAGACGTCGAATGGATGGTAGCGGAATGCATGCGGATGCCGGCGAGCATCGCCAGCGCTGTGTTGTTCAGCCAAACCATGCAGGATTACCGCACCGACCTCGCCAAGGTGACCGTGCCCACCCTGGTCATTGCCGGCGGCATGGCGGACAAGATGTTGCCCACTGAATCCGTGAAATTTGTGCATGAAAATATTCCGGGCTCGCGCTTTTCGGTCTATGACGAGAGCAATCATTGCCCGTTTTTGGAAGAACCCGAGCGCTTCAACCGCGAGGTCGAGGCGTTTGTCGGCGCTCTATGAGCGCGATATTTTTAAAGCGAAGGGAGATCCGTCATGACCAGAGAGACGAACCACAAGGAAGGCTGGCGCGCCTGGCATACCATCATCCGCCTGCCCGAATTTCCGGTGCGCCCGGAGAGCACCGCCTTGATCGTCATCGATATCACCTATCAGCAGGCGTCGCCCGATTACGGTAATTGCCGGCGCGTGATCGAGGCCGGATGTGGCGACGATCTGCAATATTATCTCGCGCGCATGAAAAACACCGTGATGCCGGCGCTGCGGCGGCTGATCGACGGCTTCCACGATTTGGGCGCGCCGGTCATTTACACGCGCTGCGCGTCACTCCGGGGTGACGGCTCCGATCAAACCTGGCGCCACCGCAGCTTTGGCCTGACGATCGACGCCGACGAACATGAGGCGCAAATCATGGAAGAAATCGCGCCGCAATCGGGCGATATCGTGCTCGTCAAAACCGGCTCGAGCACGTTCACTTCGACCAATTGCGAGCATCTCTTGCACAATATGGGCATCACCACCCTGGTGGTCACTGGCATCTATACTAATAGCTGCGTCGAGGGGACGATCCGCGTCGGCGGCGATCTCGATTTTCGCTGTCTGATGGCCGAAGACGCCTGCGCTGCAATGTCGCCGAGCGGCCATGCCAACGCTATCGAATATCTCGACGGCAATTTCTGCCATGTGAAATCGTCGGAAGAGATTTTGGGCTTGATGCGTAAGGAGAGCGAAGCAGTCTAAACAGGCCCTTCCTCCCCAGCGGGGAGGAAGGGTTTGGGTTGGAGGGGAGAGCAAAGCGCGCTGCGCGCTCGGATCGCCCCATCTCTCCAACCTCTCTTCCCCCGAGGGAAGAGAGGCTTACTACTCGCCGCCCGCCGGTTTCACGTATATCTCGCCACCCTCAATCACCACCGGATAACTCTTAATGGCAACCGTACAGGGCGCGCCGGCGGGTTCACCGGTGGCGATTTCGAAGCAGCCTGCATGGAACGGGCATTCGATCAAATCGCCGTCGATCTCGCCTTCCGATAGCGATGCTTCGCCGTGCGTGCAGGTATCATCGGTGACGTAAAAGATTCCGTCCAAATTATAGACGGCGAGCGGCACATGGTCCGGCGGATCGACGCGGCGGATCTCGCCGGCGGCGACATCTTCGATGCGGCATAGATACAGCATAGGCGTTAGTCGGTTTGCTCGCCATGCGCGGCGATGAAGCGTTCTTCTTCAAAGCTGTGCGGCACGTTCGGGTCGCCGCGGTAAAGTTCGATATGCGGCGCCACCTCGGCGAGGGCGAGGGAAAGATAGAGCAGGCGCTGGGAATCGGGCGGCAGTTCGCCCATCGGGAATTCGTCCACATGCGCCAAAATCTTGGGCAACAGCGGCACCACCGCATCGTAGAATCGCTGCAACGTCTCGGTGGTTGAATTGCGGCGCTTGCCCTGGCGCGCGTTCTGAGTCGGCAGGGCCCAATCTTCGACCAGCGGCGCCAGCGCTTCGAATCCCTTCGGCAATTTTACGCTCATATTTTTAGTACTCCCTTATTCCGCCGCGCTCACACATTGCGAAATCACGTGATGGGCGTGGCGGATGAGGATTTCCTCGTCCTGTAAATTAATGAACTGCTTGGCGCCGGAAGCGATGGCACGGTGGGTGTTTTCCATAGTCTGCGTATCTTCGAGCCAGGCGTTGCGCTGCAAGAGCTGGGCATGTTCGAGCGCCCAACGCTCTGAGTTGGTGCGCGGTGCGCGGACATAATATTTGCCCTCCCACAGCGTCTTGTCATGGGCGAGCGGCCAGAACTGATGGGTGAACCAAATGCCTTCAGAGATATGTAGAAACAGATTGGGAAAGGCGACAGAAAGCTCGAAGGCGAAATCCTCGCGGCCCGACGGGTTGATGCTGGGCGGCAACATCGTCCCCGCGGCCTTGGCGACCAGCGAGCCGCGCGCATGTTGTTGGGCGATTGCCGCGACCGGCTCAGGCGCGGTGTTCATGTTCAAACACACACCACAGGTGCGATGCGGGCCGAATAGCTGCACGTCCGACAGGCCGGTCGAAAATACGTCGGGGAACGATCCAGCATGGATCGTGTTGACGTGATAGGCCTCAGCGAAAGCGTCGTGGGCGATCTTCCAATTGCAGTCGAGATAGGTGTGATATTTGTAGCTATGGTCCATTTCGCCGTAGGGATAGCCAGCCATATGGGCGCCGTAATCACCGAGAAAATCATGCAGCGATTGCGCCGGCTCGGGCGCGAGATTGATAAAAACAAAGCCCTGCCACACATCCACATGGACCGGCGCGAGGCCGTGTTGTTCTTTGTCGAAGCAGGCGTAAAAGCGCCCCTCCTCCGGCACGTTCAACAGCGCTCCGTCGGCGCTGTAGACCCAGCCATGAAAGCGACAGAAGAGCACCGCCGCCTTGGAGTGGCCGAAGGTTTCCTCGCCGGTTTCGCTGACCACTTTGTTGCCGCGGTGCGAGCACACATTGTAGAAACCGCGCACCGTGCCGTCCTTGCCGCGCATGACGATCACCGAGCTATCGGCGAAGGCGAGGCGCTTGACCTTGTAACTGCCGGGCGCGGCGATTTCTTCTTCGCGCGCAACATAGAGCCAAGATGTGTTGAACACATGCGTGATTTCACGCCGGTAATGTTCCTCCGAGACGCAGGGTTCGGCCGCGATCGGCCCCTGCCCGAGATGGGGGTATTTTTCCGACCAGCGATGAGCTGAGACGCTGTTCATGAAACTCGTTCCTGATCGCCTTTGTTTTCCATTTCCAGCGCGCAGTTTAGAGTAAAATCGGAAAGGGAGAAAGCCATGCGACTTGAAACGATCTTCACGGATTCATCGCCGCGCATCGCAGCTGATTGCCTCGGCGCTGGGCCGGTCGTGCTGTTCTTGCACGGCATCGGCGGCAACCGCAGCAATTGGCGCGATCAACTGCCGGCCTTTGCCGAGCGTTATTTGGCCGTGGCCTGGGACGCGCGTGGCTACGGTCTCAGCGACGGCTATGACGGCGCCCTCAATTTCGCCGATTTCAGCGCCGACCTGGCGCGTTTGCTTGACCAGTTGAAGGCGGAAAAGGCGCATCTGGTGGGCCTTTCCATGGGCGGGCGCGTCGCCGCGGATTTTTATTTCCGCTCTCCCAACCGGGTGGCGAGCCTCACCCTGGTCGATACCCATAGTGGTTTCGCCGCACTTTCACCGGCGCAGCGCAAGGAATATGTCGAATCGCGTCTGGCGCCGCTCAAGGCCGGCAAGACAGTGGCCGATATCGCGCCGGTGGTGGCCGACAAGCTGCTCGGCCCGAACGCCACGGCAGAAGTGCGGGCGCGCCTGGAAGCAAGCATCGCGAGCCTGCGTCAAGACTGTTACATGAAATCCGTTGCCGCCACCGTCGAGCAGGACAGCGTCGGCGATTACAGCGCGATTCACGTGCCGACCCATGTGATGGTCGGCGAGCATGATCCGCTGACCACACCGGCCATGTGCCGCGAGCTGGCCGACCAAATAAAGCGCGCCGCCTTCAGCATCGTTCCTGACGCCGGCCATTTGAGCAATATCGAAAACCCGGCGGCGTTCAACGCGAGCGCGCTGGAATTTATCGATTCAATATCGGCGTAACAAAAAAACAAACCGGCCGGCGCAAAGCGCCGACCGGCTGGTTTCTCGTATGCCTTTAAGCCGTTCTATTTACGGCTCATAAAGCCTTATGGCCGTTCTATTTGCGGTCCATGAAGTAAGGCATAACCCACCCTTGCGGGATCGCCTCGAAGACCACGTCGTCCTTGTGCACGACGGTGGTGACGGCCTGCACGATCGGAATGGCCTTTGATTCCGACGCCACTTTAACGTTGAAATCCTTATAGCCCTGGATGCGCTTGGCGTAATTGGTCTCGACAAAGAGGCCGCGCACGATTTCGCCGATATCCTCGGTGCGCCACGAGCCGAACGGCAGATCGGGATGCATCATGTAACCGGTGAAAATCTCTGGATCACCGGTCGAATTGTCCCAGTTATACATGAACACTTCCGGCTGGTTCTCGGTGTTGTTGAGTTCGTAATATTTGCTCAACTCGATGACCTCAGGCGTCGCATCGATGCCGACCTTCTTCCACATGCCCGAAATGGCGCGCGCCATATCGAAATCATTGGTGAAAGAACCGTTGGTGGTGAGGAACTTGAAGGTCACCGGATTATCCGGCCCATAGCCCGATTTGGCCAGCATCTCGGCCGCCTTGGCCGGATCATACGGGAAGGTGTAGTCATCGACTGAGCCAGAACTCCATTTCGGCACCGTCAAGGACAGCGGCGGCGCCTTGCCGTCGAACAGACGCTCCGAAATGGCATTTTTATCGATCGCAAGATGCATGGCGGCACGGACGTTATCATCCAGCATGACGCCCTTGCTCGCGACCTGGAGGTAGTAGACGTGGGTGTATGGCGTGATGTGACCGGTAAGACCTTCTACGCCATCAAGCCGGATGGCTTCGCGGATCGGCACATTGACCGCAACATCTGCATTGCCGGACTGCACCGCCGCCACGCGCGCCGGCGCGTCGGTGATGATTTCGAAGGTGACGTTCTTGATCTTGGGCGCGCCGCCCCAATAATCATCGTTCGCCGCCAGCACGATGCGCGAGCCGCGCTGGTAATCGACCAGCTTGTAGGGTCCAGAGCCAATCGGGTTTTTAATAAACTCGTCATGGCCGACTTCCATGTAATATTTCTTCGGCACGATGTAGCTGCCGAGGAAATTCCACCACTCCTGCACGGTTGCCATCGGTCGACCGAAGTGAAGCGTCGCTGAGGTCGGCGAGGTGATTTCGAAATCTGCGATCGCGCCCCAGACGCCGGCGAAATCAATCGGATGTTCCTTGTCCGACAAGCGATCGAAGAAGCTGAACTTGATATCTTCCATGGTCATCTTGTCGCCATTATGGAACATGACATCGTCGCGCATCTCGATATGCATGGTGAGCGGGTCACCCTCGGCATAGTCCCATTTGGTCAAGACATGGGGGATGTAGCCGAGCTTGTTGTCCTGGGCGAGCGGTGCATCGAAGACCGATTTAAAGATGCCCTGTCCGGTCGGGAAATTGACGCTCGGATCCCAACTCGTCACATCTGCCTGGAAGGCGATGACAAGACTGTCGCCCGCCGCCTTGGCCGGCGCGGACAGGCCGGTGGTAGCGGCCGCGGCGATCGCGGCGGCTGCCACAACCCCGACGCCAAGGCGGGATAGCATTTTGAATCCCGGTATATTTACCATTTTATTTTTCTCCCTGCTTTATTGCGGAATCTCTATTTACCCTCTTGGCGCAGATGTTCCCGCCCCTTGTCCCCCGGGTCAAGGTCGATCCGGGCATGGCCATCACAACTTTACCTTCAGTCGCCTTGCTTGGCCGCGTTTCTTGTTCTTAACTCTCGGCATCGTCAATCGCCGCGCGGCCGCCGTAGCGGCGCTACCAGCAAAATTATGCACAGTTCAATTCGCACCCTGATGATACGCCCGGCAATGATACGCCCGCCTCGGCCATGCTGCGCCTGATCCTCGCAATATTGTTGCGTCGTTTGCTCGTCGTCATTCCGATGCTGCTGGTCGTATCGGTGATGATATTTGTGATTCTGCGGCTGCTGCCGGTCGATCCCATCGCCATGATCATTTCGCCGACGGCGATGCCCGATGAAGTCGAAGCCATGCGGGCCTTTCACGGCCTCGATAAACCGATTGCCATGCAATATCTGATCTGGATCGGCAATGTCTTTACCGGCGATTTCGGCAATGCCATCAGTTTCCGCGATAGCGTGATGAACTTGCTCGGCGAGACCTTGCCGGCAACCATCGAGCTGGCGCTGTTCGCGCTGTTTTTTGCCATCATCATCGGCTTTGGCGCCGGTCTTTATATGTTCCATGTGCGCGGCACGGTCCGCGAGGGCGTAGCCGATGTCACCAGCATCGCCATGCTGTCATTTCCAGATTTCCTGTGGGCCTTGATTCTCATATTGCTGGTCGGCGTGCAGTGGTCGCTGTTGCCGTTTACGGGGCGCTACGGTCCGGAATTTATCGCCCCAGACATTACCGGCTTTATTTTTCTCGACGCCATCATTACCGGCGATGGCGCGCTGCTGATAAGTTCGCTTGAGCATATTCTGTTGCCGGCGCTGGCATTGGCGCTGGCCTTCGCGCCGCTCATCATGCGGGTACTGAAATCGAGCCTGACCGAAGTGATGACCGAGGATTACATCACCCTCGCACGTCTCAGAGGTATCAGCGAACGGCGCATTTTACTGCGCCACGCGCTCAAGAATGGCGTGCTGCCAACGCTCACCTTGATCGGCGTCCAGTTCGGTTTCCTGTTCGGCGGCACGCTGCTGGTTGAGATTATTTTCGCCTATCCCGGCCTCGGCAATTTAATGGTGCGCGCCATCCGCAATACAGATTTGCCGGTTATCCAGATGGCGGCGCTAACCTATTGCGTCGTCGTGCTCGCCTCCAACACCGTGGTCGACGTGCTCTATGTCGTGCTCAATCCCAAGCTGAGGAAAAAATGAGCGCGCGGGCCTGGAATACCCGCCGCCTGCCCGCGCCGCTGCGTTCGGGCCGTGTTCTGATCGGCGGCGCTATCGTGCTGGCCATTACTGTGATCGCTATTTTTGCGCCGTGGTTGGCGCCCAACGACCCGCAAGCGCAAGACCTGTTCGGCAATCTCCTGCCGCCGGCCTGGGACCCTTTGGGCGATCCGAAATACCCGCTCGGCACGGATAATCTCGGCCGCTGTGTCCTATCGCAATTATTTTACGGCGCTCGGGTGGCGATGATTGTCGCCGTCGTCGCCTCGGTCGGCGCCATGGTGATCGGCGTCACGCTGGCTCATATCGCTGGCTATTTCGGTGGTTGGATCGACATGCTGATCACCCGACTGGTCGATCTCTGGATGTCATTTCCACCAGTGGTGCTGTCGCTCATTCTGATGCTCGGTCTCGGCGTTGGCGTGACCAACGTGATCCTGGCCATCATTCTCGTCGATTGGACGCGCTTTTGCCGGGTGGTGCGGAGCGACGTGCTGGTGGTGCGCCAGCGCGACTATATTTCTGCCGCCCATCTGCTCGGCTTCGGCCATTTCCGCACGCTCACACGCGAGGTGCTGCCTTCGGTGATGCCGCTGATCATCACCATGATGGCGCTCGAAATGGGCATTGCCGTGGTGGTCGAAGCGATCCTCAGTTTCGTCGGCATGAGCGTCGAGGCCGATGTCTCTGCCTGGGGCGTGATGGTGGCCGATGCGCGCCAGAACATGTACCAGTCGGTGTGGGGATTGATCATCCCGATCCTCGCCATCACCGTGACGGTGCTCGGCTTTAATCTGTTGGGTGACGGGTTGCGCCGGACGCTCGATCCGCGTCTCCGTCAGGAGAGGCACACCGAATCATGAGCCTGGTGGAAGCCCGCGATATCACACTCAGCGCGCGCATCGGCGATAGATCGGTGGAAGTACTGCGCCATGTGTCGTTCACGCTGGAAGCCGGTGAAACGCTTGGCCTGGTCGGTGAATCGGGTGCCGGAAAATCGATGATCGGCCGGTTGTTCTCGCAGCTTCTGCCGCCGGGATTCGCCGTCACCGCCGGTGACCTCACATTCGATGGGCTAAATCTCATCGCCTTGCCGGCCGCCAAGCGGCGCCATTTGCTTGGTAAGCGCATCGCGTTTGTGCCGCAGGAGCCGATGACAGCGCTCAATCCGGTGCTCTCTATTGGCAACCAATTCAACGAGCATTTGCAGCGCCTCGGCGTTCGCGGCGCGCAAGCGCGGCGCAATATGGCAATTAGATTTTTGTCCGAGGTGCATTTGCCCGATGCGAAATCGCTGCTCGGAAAATATCCGCACCAGCTGTCTGGCGGCATGTGCCAACGCGTGCTGATCGCGCTCGCCTTTGCCGGCGATCCCGCCCTGGTCGTCGCCGACGAGCCGACCACGGCGCTCGACGTCATGACCCAGGCGCGCATCATGGCGTTGATCGCCGAGATGCAAAAGTTGCACGGCACCGCGATAATCCTGATCACCCATGATCTCCGCCTCGCGGCCCATGTGTGCGACAAAATTCTCGTCATGTATGCCGGCGATGTCGTCGAGCGCAGCGGCGCGCGCAAGCTGCTGACTGATCCGCGCCATCCCTATACGCGCAGCCTCAAGCGCGCCAATCCGACAATTTCTGGGCCGCGCATGCGCCTGCCGACACTGCCCGATCAGATGCCGGGGTTGCTCGAATTCGCCGCGTTGTCGGGTTGCCGGTTTTCGCCGCGCTGCCCGGTTAACGCGGATGCGTGCCGCGCCAGCGATCCGGCCTTGCTCGAAATCGGGCCGGGACATGACGTCCTCTGCGTGCCGGCTTGCGCCAGCGGCGAACGCGATTTCAGTGAGGTGGCGGCGCCGCCGGCACCGAGCGGCACCGGTACTGGCGTGCCCCTGGTCGAGTTGAAAGATGTCTCGCGGCGCTTCGTCACGCGCGGCAAATGGTTCGCCGATGCCACGGCAGTTGACGCCGTCCGCAATGTCTCGCTCACGATTCACCAGGGTGAGTTCATCGGCATTGTCGGCGAGAGCGGTAGCGGCAAAACCACGGTCGCGCGCATGATCGCAGGCCTTGATCGGCCGACAGAGGGGCAAATCCTGGTGCGCGGCAAGGATGCCGGGCTACAAACGGCGGAGGCTCGGAGCGAGCGCCTCGAAACCCTGCAAATGATATTTCAAGATCCGCAATCGGCGCTCAACCCGAGGCGCATGGTCGAGAGCCTATTAACTCAGGCCATGGAGGCTGACCATCGCAGCCATGACGCCGAGGAACGCAAACAACGGGCGCAATATTTGATGCGCGAAATTGGGTTGCCCGGCGACAGTCTGCGGCGCTATCCGTCACAACTTTCCGGCGGCCAGCGTCAGCGCGTTAATATTGGCCGCGCGATCTGCGTCGCACCCAAGGTTCTGGTGGCCGATGAAATCGTCTCCGGTCTCGACGTGTCGGTGCAGGCGCAAATCCTCAATCTTCTTTTGCGCCTCCGCGAGGAGTTGGATATTTCCCTGTTGCTGATTTCGCACGACCTTTCAGTTGTGCGCTATCTGTGCTCTCGCGTCTTCGTCATGCATGAGGGTTATGTGGTCGAAAGCGGTCCAACGGAGCAGGTGTTCGCCGATCCGCAGCACGCCTATACGCGCACGCTGCTTGCCGCCGTACCGCCTGACGATGCCGACGCACCCTGGCCGCCGAAATTCAACGAAGACGGGCTGCTCGCGTAGAAGACAAGATCAATCCGGGCGCGGCTCGAGTATGTCAATCCGGGCGCGGCTCGCGCATGTCAATCCGGGCGCGGCTCGCGCCACATCAAATTCAGCGTCGGGCCGCCGAGCGGCAATTGCGCCTGTCCGGTTAATTTGAATCCGAAGCGCTGGTAAAACCCAACCTTGGCGGCGTCGGCGGTCTCCAGAAACGCCGGCATGCGCTCGGCATCCGCCACGGCCAAAGTCTCGTCGACAAGGGCCGTGGCCAGACCGCCCCCGCGCGCTGCCGGTCGGGTGGCGATAAATGAAAGATAGTAGCAGGGCTCCGGCGGATGAATTTCAATGCTTGTCCGGATTATCACATTCAAGCGGGCAAGATGAAGCGGCGATGCCACACGCAATTTCCAGATGGCGTTCGCGAGACCGGCCCACATGCCGCCGCGCGCGGGCTGCGCATCCGGCGGCAGCCAAACGGCACAAGCGCTGAAACTATCGTCCACCCGCACCCGGCCATGCGGCAAGGCATCGGCCAGCATTTGCACGAAGAATAATTCTGTGGCGCGGACTCGCAACCAGGGGCGGAGAAACCAATCGAGCACGATGTCGTCGACGAATGCGCGCGCCAGCAGTGCCGCCAGCTCCTTCGCTTCATCCGGACGGGCGGCGCGTAACGACGTCATATCACGGCAGGATTTGCCACTCTTTGTGCGCCGGGGACATTAGCTTGATGCAGAGCTTTATATGATTGAAGCGCCAGCCATCGGCGGTTTTGGTCAGCGTCGTCTCGTACCAGCCGCCGATCACATTGTCCTCGGGATTGCCGTCAGAGTCCGGCATTTTGGCCAGCTCCCAGAGATACCAGAAACATTCGGCGCTGCCGCCGTCTTCGGAAATTTTTATTTCCGGCGAGACCATGTAGTGAAGGCTCCACAAAATGGTCTTACGTGAGACATCGACCATGGCCTTGCTGATTTCCACGACGCCTTCATGGCGGCCAAAGCCCTCGGCCTCCCATACCGCGTCTTCGGTATAGAGCGGGGCGAGGATTTCCGGATCATTCTTGCGGTCGGCGCCGCGGGCATAGGTCACCACCATGCCCTTGATCGCTTCGATATCTTCAAGCCGTGTGATGCGTGCTTCCAAACTTAAACTCATCTTGTTCCTAGCCTTGCATGAATTGTTCGAGTGCGTGATAGCCGTGGCGAACGAGAATTTCCTCGTCCTGCAACGTCATTTCGGTTTTGACGCCGGATTGCAGCGCCGCTTGTGTCGCCTCCATCGTGGCGGTGTCTTCGAGCCAGGCGTTGCGCGAGATCAATTGCGCACATTGCAACGCCCAGCGCTCGCTATTGCTGGTCGGCGGGCGGTAATACATCTTGCCTTCCCAGCGCGTGCGGTTGTGTGCGAGCGGCCAGAATTGGTGGGTAAACCACAGCCCTTCCGAAATATGCAGCAGTAGATTGGGGAAGATAACACTGAGCTCGAAGGAAAAATCCGCCATGCCATCCGGATTGACTGACGGCGGCAGGGTCGAGCCCTGATGATGTGCGCCGGCATAGCCGCCAGCGATTTTATCGGCCACGCTCTGCACCGGGCGCAGCTCAGCCGACGGGCTAAGACAGACGGCGGCGGTGCGGTGCGGGCCGAACAGCCGCACATTCGCCAAGCCCGAAGAAAAAGTGTTGGGGAACGACCCGGCATGGATGGTGTGGACATGATAGGCCTCGGCAAAGGCGTCGTGGCTGACTTTCCAATTGCATTGGAGATCGGTCGAATAGCTGTAGCATTCGGACAATTCGGAATAGGGGAAGCCACCCATATGGCCAGCGTAATCACCGAGATAATCGATTAGCGACTGGCTGCCCTCGGCGTCGAGATTAACGAAAATAAAGCCTTCCCAAACTTCGGTCCGCACGGCGGTAAGGCCGTTCTCCGCTTTATCGAAACAGGAATAGAAGCGCTCTTCTTCGGGCACCTGTATGAGGCTGCCGGTGGCATCATAGACCCAGCCGTGAAAGCGGCAGGAAAGGACGGCCGCCTTGCTTGAGCCGAACGTCTCGTCGCCGGTCTCCGTCACCACTGTGTTGCCGCGGTGCGAACAGACATTATAAAAGCCGCGCACCACGCCATCCTTGCCGCGCAGGATAATGACCGAGCAGTTGGCGACATCTAGGCGCTTCACCTTATAGTCGCCTGGCTTCGGCAATTCCTCTGCGCGCGCCACCATCAGCCAGGTTTTCTTAAACACGGCATCGCACTCGCGGGCGTAGAATTCCGGTGAAACACAGGGCTCGACCGAGACCGGACCGGTGCCGAGCTCCGGATAAAGGGCCGCCCAGCGGTGCGGCGCTGCTTCGCTCATAAGGGATCTCCCAGTTCCGTCCCGTAGAAATTATAGCACATATGAACTTGCGCCCTCAGGTGGCTTAAAGTGGCGGCCTCAGGCCGCTGTTTTGCTCGGGCGGTTGACCAGAAAGACGCCGACGATCATCAGGGCGAGCGCCGCCCAAATCCACGGGCTGTGACTTTCGCCGAAAAATAGGATGCCCCAGCCAATCGCCGCGAGCGGGACGATGAAGTTTACCGCGGTAAAAATAACCGGCCCGGCCAGGCGAATGATCTCGATCATCAGATAAAACGCCAACGCCAACACGCAGGCGGCCAAGACCAATGCCCAATCACCATCGCTCATTGGCCCCTCGAACCACCACCATTGGCCGCTTACCAAAGTTACCACCAACATAAAGAGTGAGCCCGCGACGAGGGTGCCGCATGCGAGCGGCAACGCGCCTGACGGCGGTGGCTTCAACAGGGCTATGATGATCGCGTTGGCGACATAGAGGATCGGCGTGACCATGCCGAGCAATACCCAGGGCACCATGCCGGGCGACGGCAGGCTGGTTTCCGGCACCACGATCAGGGCCACGGCGCCAAGGCCACACACAAGGCCGAGCGTGCGCAGAAGCGAGAAGCGATCGAGCTTGAACAGGGAGGCGGCGGGATAGGTCAAAATCGGTGTCAGCGTGGCGCCGAGACTCAGCACGCCGACCGGCACCTCAGGCGCGGCGATGGCGAGCACGGTATAGGAGAGACCAAACGAGATGGTGCCCAAGACCAGATAGGCGCGCAAATGCACCCATCGTAGGCTCGGCAGACTGCGCGTGAACAAACACAACAGGAACAGCAATACCGATGCACCGGCGCCCATCCAGAACACATAGGCGAGAAACGGAATGCCGCCGGTGACGGCGAAGCGGTTCAGCGAATAAAACAGCCCCCAAATGATGCCTGAAATGAACAGCATGAAAATCGGCCAGCCCATCGCAGACGCGTTCCGCGCCGCCGGTGGAGCGGCGGAAGCTTGCGGACCTTCAGCCGTATCGGTATCGCGCGCCACCATCTAGCTTCTCTCGCATCCTCAATCTATTGCGCCGGCCAGCATAGCGCCAAGCAGCAGCGAACCCAATTCCCGCGATCTCAAACCAGGCGGTTGGGCGGCGGCTTGCCGGCGAAATAGGCGTCGAGATTATCGAGAGCCTGAAGGCCCATGCCGCTTCGCGCTGAAACCGTGGCGCTGCCGATATGCGGCAGCAGGAAGGTATTGGCGAGGCGCGCATAGCCGGGATTGATGTTGTGTGGCTCGCCGCGATAGACATCGAGGCCGGCAGCCCGAACGCGCCCAGATTCAAGCGCGGCGATCAACGCCGCATCATCCACGACATCGCCGCGTGAGGTGTTGATAATGATCGCGCCCTCGGGCAGACGAGAGATGCGCTGTTCATTGAGAAAACTGCGCGATTCTTCGTTGGACGGGCAATGCAGGCTGAGAAAATCAGAGCATTCAAGCAGCGATTCCGCATTTTCATGCCAGATGGCGCCGGCTTCCAAATCGGCGGCGAGGCGGCTCCGATTGTGATAATGAATTTCCAGGCCGAAGGCGTGGGCGCGCGTTGCTACGGCGCGACCGATGCGGCCCATTCCGAGAATGCCGAGGCGTTTTCCGCTGATTTCGCTGCCGGTCATGGCGAGCAAATGTTTGTCGATCCAGCCACCGCTCCGCATGATCGCTTCGCCCTCACCAGCGCGCCGCGCGGCGCCGAGCAGCAGCAAAAGCGTGATATCGGCGACCGCATCGGTCAGCGCGTCGGGCGCGTGGGTGACGACAATTCCGCGCTCTTCGGCAGCCGCGAGATCGACATGCTCATAGCCGGCGGTGAAGCAGGCGACGATTTTTACGCTATCGGGCAAACGCTCGACCATTTCCCGCGGCAAACGCTCGGTGCCGCAAACGAGCATGGCGTCTGCGCCCTTCGCCGCGGCGATCAGACCATCTGCATCGTAGACCTTGTCGTCACGATTGAGCCGCGCCGCATAGCTGGCAGTTGCCCGCACCTCGACAAGCGGCGGCATATCTCGCGTAATTAGCAGCACGGGTTTGTTTGCCATGTTTTAGCTTTCAATTCGTGGTGAGGAGAATGATTCTGGGTCTGCCGATTAATACTACCAGAATCGCTTGTTCGCGAATGCATGGCCTGAGCCGGACTTCAGTTGGCGCTCAAACGATTCCGCTTTCACCCTATCCGAAAAGGCGATGTAGGCTGCCGGGCGCCATGGCCTGTACTTGGGCGTAGGAGCGGATTTTCCGGAATTGTGCTCGGCAAATCCCGCCCCCTCCGCCATCCTTGACCGCTCGATATTCCGGAATAGGTGTAGCGCGCCACATGGTTTGCGCAATGGCGCCACATGGTTTGCGCAATGTTCTAAGACCAAAATAGCTCATATTTGGGGCGATAATCACCCGTGCATTCACCGTCGCGGACTGCCGATACCGTCGGGCGGTTCGAACGGCTCAGCGTACCAGGTCTTGGAGCATCTCCTCCGTGACGCCTAGGCGTCACGACCTCGACGTTCAGAGTCTCGTCCAACCGCGCCCCCTCTGCAACAGCATCGAGCAACCTCAGGGTATTGTCGGACGGTGCGTGAGCGACGATGAGGATGCGTTTTTTTGGCCATGGCGCTGTTAAGCGTCGTGCAGACAACCCCGGCGTTTCAAGGCCAATCCAAACGATTCGCCTGCGTCATCCAATGCGCTCGCCGCTACATGCGCCCAGCCAACTATTCGTTTTTGACTTGTTCTACAAGTTTTTCCAAATCCGTCATCGGACGCGCATTATCTCGATGGCGTTGGTCATAGTTTTCAAGCAACTGCCGGAACTCTTCCATTACGCTCGGGGTGTCGAGTGCGTCGTCGGTACCGTGAACGTAAGCGAACGCAGTAAAATTTGCCGCGGCATGACGAATTGCCGATGCAATATCCAGCGGATGAATTCCGGTGGCCAGCTTGTCGTTTGCGATTTCAACGAATTCATTCGCCATTCGTACGTTGGCCTCGTTGTCGTCGCTTATCCTTTCTTCTGTCATCGCTTCGATCTCCTATCCCTTATGGGCAATATCTCTTCGATGGTGACCGGACGATGCCCAAGTCTTGCAGTGCCAACGCATTCACGTCGATCACATTGTCCCACTTCATCAGCTATACTTGATCGCGGGTCAATGGTGGGTTGGGGAGGAATGCCATGAGGGCCGCTAGAATGTCTCATATGAAGAAGGGAACCAGGACAAGAACCCTTCTCTTGCCGGCTTGCTTGAGCACCAACCGTAGAAGGGCTTTAGCCCTCAAACCTCAGCACGGGGGGCGTCACCTGCTTGGTTGCCCGTTCGCCGCATAGACGACATCGCGGCTTGAAATCGAGTATTGAGCGGTTGCCGTGCATCGCCACAAATTCGGCGATGCATGATATAATATGCCTATGGTCACCCTTTATGTGGATGCGGATGCCTGCCCGGTGAAGGACGAAATCATGCGAGTCGCCTCCCGTCACGATTTGAAAACCTATCTGGTCTGCGATGGCGGGCTGCGTCCGAGCCAGTATCCGGCGGCGGAGCTGATTATCGTTGCCCACGGCGCAGATGCAGCCGATGACTGGATCGCCGACCACATTCAAAAATCCGACATCTGCGTTACCAACGACATCCCTCTGGCAGCGCGCTGCCTGAAACAGGACGCGCTGGCCCTAAAGCCCAATGGGGAACCATATACGGAAAATGGAATCGGCATCGCGCTGGCCACACGGGAGCTGATGCAGGTCTTGCGCGAAACTGGTGAAATTACCGGTGGACCGAGACCGTTCAACAAATCCGATCGGTCTCAATTTCTCAATCGCCTTGAAACGACTGTTCAGGCTGCGAAAGAACAGAGCCGATTGTCTCGCGCGCCGCCTTTGCCATGAGTCTTATTCGCCGCCACCCTATCACTCGACTTAAATTTTCAGCTTCCTCCACCCTTCCAGCTTCGGACTAATCCCAATGAAGTCCTCAAATGCGCATGACCCGGGCGTCCTCAAAAGCGCCGCCGCCAGTTTACCTTTCAGCGCGACACAGCGTTCGAATTGGCGTTACAATTTGCATTGCGGGTGAAGCAAAAAAATAGGTGAAGGACGCGCCATGAAAATGACTGATATCCCGTTCGGCACGACGGACTGGTCGGAGGTCGAGCGGACCGCGCATCCCGGCGAAACCGGCGTAGCCTATTGGCGCACCCGGCAGTTCGGCGAATTGCGCGTGCGCATGGTCGAGTATTCGAAGAACTACCTCGCCGATCACTGGTGCCAGAAAGGACATATCCTACTGATCCTTGACGGCGAGTTGGTCACCGAATTCGAGGACGGCGGCTCGGTGACGCTCAAGCCCGGCCAGAGCTACCAAGTGGCCGATGATACAAGGGCACACCGCTCGGTGACCGTGGGCGGCACCAAATTGTTTATTGTCGATTAGATTCTCGTGCGTCGCACGACTCGCCGTCTTCGGAGCGCTTCTGTTTAACGCTGGGTCGGCAGTGTCAGGGGAAACCGGCTTGAGCCGGCGAGGCGCGTTTCGCAACATCCTTCGATGAGAAGTCCGTTCCGATATTTCAAGGCGTCCCCCGAGATCATCCGCTTGGCTGCGATGATGTATGTCCGGTTCCCGCTTTCACTGCGGCAGGTCGAGGATCTTTTGTTTGAGCGCGGCTCCAAGATTTACCACGAGACGGTTTAGTCTGAAACTGCTCAAGATTTCACTTGTCCAGCGGGTTCACTGGCGCGGCGATTGCCACGAACATAATGGCTATTGGAAAAATTAGTGTTAAAAAAAATCATCCGACACCGCTGCGACCTTTTCTGCTGGCGATGATCCCGCTGATGAAGGGGATCGCGAAAATTCACACCAATAGTATCAAAATATAAATATTATCAGGATAGGCTCCATAAGGTGCTTCTCCAACTTTGACGAGTTAAGAACCGCAACCCTGACGAGATAAGAGTCCTGAGAATTACCATAAAAATTGAGTCTACAAGGAGGGCTTTGGTCATGCTCTTGCCTGGCGAGAAACATCTCTAAAAACATATCGCCATCGACAACCTCATACTCCACGGCGCCCTTCAGGTTGGCGCCAACCCGATTTGCTCTGACAAAGCCCATGAAACCTATGCTGGGGCGAAGGAACTTGACGCGGCCAAAAGCTTGGTTTGGCTCGACCCCTCCGACGCGGACAACACCTATGCCCTGGCTATGAACAAGGCCGACGCGCAGAAACTGGGCATCGCCACTCTCAGTGATCTGAGCAAGACACCCAACGCCAGCACCAAGCTGAGCTTCGCCAGTAACGCCGAGTTCTACAGCCGGCCGGATAGCCTGAAGCCACTGCAGGCAGCTTACGGCCTCGAGTTGCTGCGCGACGACGTGAAGCGTATGGATAGCGGACTGGTTTAATAGACGCTGAAGGACAAGCAGGTCGACGTCGACAAGAAATCCATCGAGCAAGTCGTCCAGGATTTCCTGCAGGCACAAGGCCTGATTTAAATCTAGTTTGGCGCGGGCGCCTACTTGTCTCTCCATCGCCCGCGCCAACATTCTATTTGTACTTTTTCTAGAAGGCAGCATTCATCGATGCCGAACAGCTCAAGCCTCAAGATAGGGGTCGCCCAGGTCGAGACCGTCCCCGGCGACCTCGTAGCCAATTTGCAAAAGCACCTCGCGATGATCGAGGCGGGGCGAGCACAGGGCCTCGACATACTGTTGTTTCCCGAAATGTCGCTGACCGGGCACAACGTCGGGGCCGAAACGTTGCGTCTGGCGATTTTTCGCGACGATGCCATTGTCGGCGAAATTGCCCGCGCCTCCGGCCCGATGTGCGCGATCTTCGGCCTGATCGAAGAGTCCGTGTCGGCGCAGTTTTTCAACACCGCCATCGCGGTGCGCGACGGCGGGATTGTCTTCATACATCGCAAGATCAACCTTGCAACCTATGGTAAGCTGGAGGAAGGCAAGCATTTCGCCAATGGTCGCTATGTCGAGACTTTCGAGATGGGTCCCCGCTGGCGCGCCAGTGTGCTGATTTGCAACGACCTGTGGAACCCCCCGTTGGTGCATATCGCGGCTGTGCATGGCGCGACCGTTCTCTTCGCGCCGATCAGTTCCGCAGTAGAGGCGGTTGGCTTCGAGTTCGACAATCCAGGCGGCTGGGCGGTCAACCTACAATTTTATGCCATGACTTACGGCATGCCGGTGATCATGGCCAACCGGATTGGCGTCGAGGGTGATCTCACCTTCTGGGGCGGCTCGCGCATCCTCGATGCCTTCGGCAAGACTCTTGCGCAGGCTGGCGAGGGTGAAGAACTGATTTCCACGGAGATTGACTACGAGCACGTGCGCCTGGCGCGCTATCTGCTACCGACGCTGCGAGATTCCAACCTGGGTCTGATCGACCGCGAGGTCGACCGTCTCGTCCGCATCGTCGGCGTTCCCGAATCCGTACGGATTCTTTAGTGCGCGATTTCATCCTAAGCGACGTTGATCGCGCCTTTCGCGGCGAAATCCACGATTTTCTGAACCGGGAGTTAGCGCCGCATGCCGCCGCCATCGAGGACCACAAGGACTGGGGCACGGTCAAGCGGATCGTTCGAGTGATCGGCGCGGCCGGCTATCTGCGCCTGATGTTCCGCGATCTCTACAAGGGTTCCCTCGCCCATCCTGGCCTAACCCACGCGACGATACTGTCGGAAGAAGCGGCTTACCTTAACTATGCCTTTGAAACCACGATTTCCACGGCCTTATCCTGTGCCTATCCGCTGCACCGCTATGCGACGTCCGCAGTGCGCGAGCGCTACCTGAGCGGCATCGTCGACGGCAATGCAATCGGCGCGATCGGCGTGACCGAGCCCAATGTCGGGTCGGATTCGGCGGGCATGGAGACTCGTATCCGCTTCGACGCGACAACCGGCGAATGGGTGATCGACGGCTTCAAGCGCTATATCTCCAACGCCTCGGTCGCCGACACCTACATCATTTACGGCATCACAAACCCCGACGTACCGGCACAGAAGGGCATGTCCGTGGTGGTCGTGCCGAACGGCACGCCGGGCATGAGCTTTCCGCGTACCTATACTTTCATGGGCCGCAACGGCTGCGTGGTTGGCGAGGTCGAACTGCGGAACGTGCGGGTGCCGGCCGACCATCTGCTTGGCGAGCGCAACGCCGGCTTTCAGATCATGCTGTCGATGTTCAATTTCGAACGGATCATCCTCGGCGGCTCGGGCCTCGGGGTCTCGCGCAGCGCCTTTGACATCGCCGCAGCGCACGCCCAAAAAAGAGTCAGTTTCGGTCAAAAGCTTGGCGCCAAGCAGCTTATCTGGGACCAAGTAGCCGAAATGAGCTGGCGGATCGATGCGGCCGAATTGCTCACCTATAGAGCTGCGAAGATGTACGACGCCAGGCTTGGCGGCAAGGAACTGATGAAACCAGCGGCCATGGCCAAGCTGGTTGCTACCGAGACCGCGACCTATTGCGCCGACCGGACCGTTCAGATCCTGGGCGGCGACGGCATCACCAAGGAATATGGCCGAGCCGAGCAACTCTATCGCGACGCCCGGGCGCTGCCGATCGTCGGCGGCACGTCGGAGATGGCAAAATACCTGATCGCCAGCCGCGACCTTCCGGACCTCAAACCCAATCTCTAGGCCCAGCAAACCAGACTCGAGCAGACAAGAACAATGACCATGGACATCACCACGATCTTTCAACAGGTGGTAGAGCGTTATCCGCACCACCCCGCCCTGGTTTTCGAGGACCGCCGCTGGACCTACGCTCAGTGGTACGGCCGAGTGAGCCGCTTCGCACAGGCGCTCTCCGATCTCGGCATCCGGCCGGGCGACCGGGTCGCGTTTTATGTCAGCACTTCCGAGCATTCGGTAACGACCTATTTCGCTTGCCAGCTGTTGAGTGCGGTCGCGGTGCCACTCAACTTCCGTCTGTCACCGGGCGAGGTCGCTTACATCCTGCAGGATTCCGGCGCCCGTATTTTGGTGTACGCCCGCTATCTAGCAGAAAACACCATCAAGGTGCAGGAACGCGTACGTAGCGTGCACGACTATATTTCTTGCTCGTACGAAGAGGAAACGGTGGCAGAGGGACACCATCACTTTGAAGCCCTGGCCGAGCAGACCGTGGACCGCGCCGATCTCCGCCCAATCCCCACCGGCGAGCAATTGTCCGCGCTCGTCTACACTTCGGGTACGACCGGACGGTCGAAAGGAGTCATGCACTCGCACGCCAACGATGTTGCGATCGCCATGAATTGCGTCATGGAATACGGCCTGTCGCACCGGGATGTAGCGCTGCACATTGCGCCGCTTTATCACGTCGGAGGAATGCAGGCCTTCTTTATCCCTCATATGATGGTTGGCGGCACCAACGTCGTGCTCGGCCGCTACGAAG
>JAQBTG010000045.1 GCA_027624955.1 Pseudomonadota bacterium | reverse complement strand
GCAATTTTGATTGCCGCCGTCCTTGGGTTTTCGGTCAATAGAAAATCACCTGCCATCGTTGGGCTGCAGAATTGGATGCGCTCAATCAAAAATCCTGGCCAGACCTCGCCCAAGGAGCCCGAACCATCGGTCCGACGCTCCGGTGTCTTGTCCGGCCTGTTGGAACGGATGGCCGAACGCAGCACCGGTTCAGATACACTGTCGATGCCCGGATGGTTTACGCGCAATAAGGCCGTCCTGCGTTACATCTCACCGACTTACGTGATGTTTGCGGCCATCGTGATCGCCACGACCATCTTTTACGGCGACGGTCTAGGGGCCCTCAGCTACATCAATGTGCTGCTGCTGTTCACGGCGTTTCTCGCGATTCTTGGACTGGGTCAGGGCGCAGTAATTATTTCCGGTGGGCTCGACCTGTCGGTCGCCTGGGTTATCACCTTTCCCGCCATCGTCGTGACCACGTTCAGTTTCGGTACTGACGGTCCGGCCTATTGGGTGATTCCGCTAGCGCTCGCCATTGGCATCGGAATCGGCTTTCTGAACGGCATGATGATCGTTTCGTTCGGGCTATCTCCAATCATTGTCACCTTGGCCATGGCGGGCATGCTTGAGGGGGTTGCGTTGATCTTCAGTGACGGCGCGCCGATTGGCGGTTCGCCGCCTGCCCTGCGTTGGTTCGTCTCGGGACGAATTCTCGGCATCACGCCGATCGGATGGTTTCTCCTGGTGTTTACCATCGTCGCCACGCTTTTCCTCAACCGGACCGTATTCGGCCGGCGTCTTTACGCCGTGGGCAACAGCATCACGGTGGCAAAACTCTCCGGTGTGTGGACCGGTAAATCGGTCGTCGGAGCCTATATGTTGAGCGGTTTCTGCTCTGCCCTCGTCGGCGTTCTGTATTCCGGATTTAGCGGACAGGCGTTTTTTTGGATGGGTGATCCGTTCCTTCTACAGTCGATCGCTGTCGTGGTGCTCGGCGGCACGTTGATCACGGGCGGGCGCGGACATTATATCGGCATTCTCGGCGGCGCCCTACTGTTCACCGCTCTCGGCACTCTGCTCTCTGGTACGTTGCTGCCGGAGGCGGTTCGTAACATTATCTATGGCGTCGTTCTGCTTGGTGCCATCGTAGCGCTCAGGGAACGCATGATCCGCTGACCCGACTTTAACGCTATGGTCCGGCCAATGGACCGCAAACGACAACAAGACCGTAAGAATTGGAGGAAATCATGGCTGAGACGAAAAAAGATATTCAAGTGTGTTTCAATCCCCATTTCGATGCCGTTTCGCTTTGGATCGGGTCATTCGGCGGGGCTGACTCGCCGTGCGACATTTCGCGCGGCGTCTTTGCCGCCAAGCGCGGGGTGCCGCGCATTCTTGAAATGATGGAACGCTACGGAATTCGAACCACCTGGGACATCACCGGCCATTCGATCGAGAGTTTTCCGAAAGAATCCGAGTTAATCGTCAAATATGGCCACGAACTTGGCGTCCACGGTTACACCCATGAAAATCCGCTGGCGATGTCGCGTCAGCAGGAAGCCGATGTCCTCGACAAATGCATAGAGCTGGTCACCGATCTCTGCGGCAAGCGCCCGGTGGGCTATGTCGCGCCGTGGTGGGAATTAAGCTCGAACACAATCGATCTGCTGCTCGAGCGCGATTTTCTGTACGACCGCAGCATGATGGAAGACGATTATTTTCCGCATTATCTGCGCAAAGGCGACTCTTGGACCAAGATCGACTATGCGAAGGAAGCAAAAGAATGGATGAAGCCCTGGAAGGCCGGCGAGTTGGTCGATTTGATCGAACTGCCGGCTAGTTGGTACCTCGACGACGCGCCGCCGATGATGTTCGTCAAGACCTTTCCGAATAGCCATGGCTGGGTCAATCCGCGTGATGTCGAAGATATTTGGCGGGATCAATTCGATTGGGTATACCGCCATCATGATTACGCGGCGTTCACCTGCGTCATCCATCCCGATTGCGCCGGCAAACCGCAAGTTCTCCTCATGCTCGAGCGCCTGTTCGATCATATGCTGTCGCACAGCGGTGTGCGGTTTGTGACGATGGGCGAGATGGCGGAAGACTTTAAAAAGCGCAACCCGTTCCCGGGAAAATAAAATATTAGGCCGCTTGGCAAAGAGCGGTGGGCGATCTGGAAGCGAGCGATCGGACTAGTTCTGATTGCCGCTTCCGATTGCGTTGAATGTTTCGAGCGATTCCTCGATGCGTCGTTTCTCGATATCGCGCACGATGAAGATGATGCGCGAGCGGCGGTCCGCATCGGGCCAGGCATCGAGATGCATCGGCGGATGCACAACATGTTGCACGCCATTGATGACAACCGGCGTCTCCACCCCCTTAACATTTAGCATGCCTTTCACACGCAGCACGTTTTCGCCGTGGGTGTGCAGCAACATGGTCAGCCAAATACCAAACGCCGTCCAATCGATCGGCTCGTCATAAACTAAAGAGAACGAATGAATATTCGCGTCGTGACGATTTGGGTCATGACCATGTTCATGACGATGATCGAGAGCGCGGCCGGTCGCGTCTTTTGCGGCTTCAATCTCAACCCAGCGCAGCACTTCTTTACCCTTGGTAGCGGGGTCGTAGAGATCGGCTTGAAGCAGATGTTCAATATCGATTTCGCCATGATCGGCGGTCAGGAATTCGGCTGACGGATTGAGCCGGTGCAGCCGTTGCCGGAGACGCGTGATCTGCTCGGGCGCAGCGATATCGGTCTTGGTGATAACAATGCGGTCTGCGACAGTTGCCTGCTTGACTGCCTCCTCTTGACGATCGAGATGTCCCCATCCATTGACGGCGTCCACAGTGGTGATGACTGTGGCCAGCCTGTAGTGATGGCGCAAGGTCTGATCCGCCATCAAGGTGAACAGGATTGGCGACGGATCGGCCAGCCCGGTGGTCTCAATAACCATTCGCTCATATAGCGGAATCTCACCGCGGGAGCGCCGATCATCGAGGCTTAGAATCGTTTCCTTGAGGTCGTCGCGAATGGTGCAGCACAGGCAGCCGCCCTCGAGCAGAACCGTATTGTCATCGATCCGCTCGACCAGGAGGTGATCGAGGCCAACTTCGCCGAATTCATTGATCAAGACTGCGGCGTCTTTGAGTGAAGGATGGCGCAACATGCGGTTCAACAGGGTCGTCTTGCCGCTGCCGAGGAACCCGGTCAGCACAAAGACCGGGATAAGTTGGTTGTAGGCGCCCATGGCGGTCAACCGCGGGGGGCGGGATCACGCTGGCGCAACGCCGCGAGCAATCCGCCATCGAGCGGATCCGTCGGCTTGCCGGCAAGCCCATCCACCGTCATCCAAACTTGTGGCAAGTGGTCGACGATGACGGTATGTCCGCTCCGGCTGCGGACAATGTAATTATTGTTCGCCCAATCTTCGGTAGTACAGCCGTAATAATCGAGGATCCGGTTCATCAGGCCGACCCGATACAGCCGCTTGAGGTAGCGTTCCCGTCCGCTTTCGACTTCGCTCGAACTACCCGCGTTCGTGCCGGCTTCAGTCCAATGTGCGCCGCCGCCCGATAGCATCGCGCAAAATGCACACATTAATTTTCCTCCACCAACAAGTTCGCGCGGCTGCCCAACCCTCTCACCTTAAAACTTATATCCCCGCAGTAACAAATAAGCCCGCCGGATAGGAAATATCCGCCGGGCCCATTCGCATTCATAACTCAATTCTGGCGGCTCGCTCGCGCGGATCGCCAAATTGGCATCAGGCCGCAAGCGGATAGGTTTCATAGTCTGATTCGCAGGGGCTGCCGTCGGTGATGTAGAGCGTGCGTTGATTGAGCGAAATCATAATAGAATGATTGCTCTGCAAGCGCAGCGTCTCGGCTTCGTTATCATCATAATGCGCGCAGATCGAATGCGGATGGGAGAAATGATCCGCCATCGCCGACTTGATCGTCGTCGCATCGAGTTCCTGGCTCTGGCGCAACAGGCGCTCCAGCCTGACGTTCCGGTACATCGTGTTCGGCCACAGTTTGACCACCTCTGATTCGATATCGAGTTCACAGAAATGATTCGAATGGGTCAACAGCCCGTCTTCCGGATAGATGAATGCTTCGCGGTCGGGACCGGTTTCGATATCAATCGCAATGCCGTCTTCATGGGCCAGAAGAAAATTCATCGACACAGAGCGGTTGGTTCCGCACACCGCCAAGATGGCTTCCTGCATGTTGCGGGCATTCATGATGTCGCGCACCCGCATGCGGTAAGGTTTTTCATACGGGTATTTTCCGTCATCCGGTGTGAGCAGCGCGTTGATCACCGTGCCGATGCCGTTTTCATTGACGCCTTGTAGGCCGCCAATCGTGCCCGTTTCGCCGATATGGATGAAATCCGGCCCGTCTTCGCGTGTGACCCGCGAGACCATTGTATGGATGTCTTTCACCCAATCCCAATTCTGCCCGATCATCGTCTCGCCGGTTTTTGACCTTTCCGGCAGCACTGCAAATGAGGTGCAAGCGTCCATGGCGGTTGCTTGGTGCTGCGCATTGCTTTTCATCATGTTGACGAGCAGTTCATAGCGCACGTTCAACAAGGTGATCTCGTTAAGCGAGCGTTCCGAACCCTGGACGACGCCATCGATCTCCTCCCAAAACACCGTATCTTTGGGGCGCAATGCTTCGGCCCACTTCGCCGCCTCGGACAGTACGGCGTCGCGCCCAAATCCCAAGAGCTCGAAACGCTTCAAATATCTGTCTATATTCTGCCCGATTTGAGCGGACAATTTCTCACCGTGGACGCGACCACGGTCAATCGGATCTCCATACAAATCCAGAACGGTTTTCGTCATGATTTTTTCTCTCTGGCTACGGATGGCTTATGCAGCGATCCGAGTTTGCTAGACGTATTCTCCCCTCCTCGGAGAGGCTACGTTTGAAATGAGATATCGAGAAATTCTAGCATGGCCGGATAACCCAATCATAGGCGAAAAGATATGAACAGGTCTCGGACGCAATCCAGAATAAGAATCAAGTTGGCTTTGACAGTGGCTTCGTGACCCAAAGCGGACATCGATGGCTGATTTGTGACTCAAATCAAATCGTGGTTTGCGTTACCCCTCTCGCGGCGATTTGATCTTGCCGGGCGCTTCTTCCTGCGGTGCAGACGCGAGCGCGCGAAGGGCGAGCTTACGGGCGCTCCGCAATTCTTCGGTGGCAGCCAGGTTGACTGTCGAATCAGCTGCGATAACAACGCCGTAATTTTGCTCGGCCACCGCGATCGAAATGTATTCATCACTTATGTCCTGAAGCACCCGTTGCGGATCTCGCTCGAGTGGGTTGCCATAGCCGCCACCGCACGGCCCCGTGACGATCGTGCGGTCGCCTGCTTTCGCCAGCATGTAGGGAACTTTGGAGGGTAATTTCTGACTGTCACCATTGTTGCGCTCGAGAACGATTTTCGACGTGAAACCATCGGCCCCCCCATCGAAACCCCAGGGCGGAAATTTTTGGCCTTCGCCCTCGACCGAAAATCCGCCGTCCTCCAGCCATTCGGTCTCCCGGACTGCACCGATTCCGCCGCGCCACTTGCCTTGGGCATGGCCATCATTCCTTAGTTCATAGCGATGAATCCGAAGCGGCAAATGCGATTCGATATCCTCTATCGGATTGTTGCGCGTGTTGGTGAACAAGATATCGACGGCGTCGATGCCGTCCTTCCGATAACGTCCGCCGTAAGCGCCTTCATAGACCTCCATATGAACCCAGTGACTCTCGCCTCTGAGGCCGCTGAACGCGATCACGTTCAGATTGCCTACGCCGGCGCTAACCTGCTCGGGCACCGCCTGGGCCAGGGCTTTCATGATGGTGTTGGCGCACTCGATCGCTGGGCAGGCGCGGGAGATCGTCGGTGCGGGAAAGATCGGATTTACCAATGTTCCCTTGGGTGCCACGATCTTGATCGGACGCATGAGGCCAGTGTTTTGTGGGATGCGACCATGCACCGTAGAATCAAGAAGGATCGACCGCAGGGTCGTCGAGACGGCGCAATCCACAGTACCGCGCAATGGCATGTTGATCGGGCGATCATCTACTTGGCGTGACGTGCCGGTGAAATCGACAGTCAGATCGTTGCCGTCAACGGTGATCGTAACTTCGATCGGCAGTTCGCGGCGGGCGGGGGCTTCGCTATCGAGGAACCCGTCGATATGGCTTTTCGCGTTGTACGTCCCATCGGGCAGTCTTTGAATGGCCGCCCGCATCATGCGCTCTGAATAATCCATCAGTTCGTCGGCGGCAGCTTCGACCAGGTCCAGGCCATAGCGGTCGATCAGTTTGAGGTATGCGTCGCTACCGATCCGGCACGCCGCGATTTGTGCTTCCATATCTCCGACGACGAGATCGGATGAGCGGATGTTGTCGCGCAGCATCGCCCACAGGGCAATGTTTCGAACGCCGCGGTCGAAGACTTTGAGGCCCTTTAGCTGCAAGCCCTCGGCATAGGCATCGACGGCATCAACGATGCCAGCACTGCCTGGCGTGTGGGCGCCGATATCGAGATGATGTGCCGACGTGGCGGAGAAGCCGACCAATGTGTCGCCGAGGAACACCGGCACACAGAAGGCTACGTCCGGCACATGCGATGCACCGGCATAGGCATCGTTGTGGATATATACGTCGCCGGGGCAGATTTTCTCACCGCGTGACTCCAGGGCACGGCGGATGCCGTCGATGTAACCGGGCAGCGGGCCGGATTGAAGGGGCGTGCTCTGAGGAGTTTCAGCGATTTGGCGTCCCTGGCTGTCGATGATCGCCGCGCCAAAGTCTTCCGACTCGCGGATCAAGCTCGAATGCGACATCCGCATCAGTTTGAAGCCCATTTCGACCGCAATATTCTCCAACGCGCCTTGGATGACCCGTGCCGTAATGCGATCTATGCGCGCAGCAGACTGCATGACGGGTCCTGGTGAGGTTCCATCGCTCGACATCGATCAGCCCTTGTTTCTGATGATTATATTTCCGCTACGCTCTGCCGACGCCGACCACCCGGGCGGCACAACGATGGTTGTATCCCGTTGCAAGATCACCGCCGGCCCCGATATCGCGACATCGGCGGGGAGGGCGGAGCGCCTATAATGGGCCGTCTCGAATGTTTGCAGCTTGTGATCGACGCGGAAGAGACAAGTGCCCGACTTAACGCGTGCCGTGTCGAGCGACTCACCGAACTCCGGCGACGGCAGACCAATGCTCGGTACTTCGCCGATGCCCGTTACGCGGATATTGACGATCTCGATCAGGCTGTCCGGGAAATGGTGGCCGTACTCCGATTTATGCAGTTGGTGAAACGCCTGCCAGACCTCGTCAAGCGCCTGCGCATCGAGAGGACCATCGGCAATCTCTGCCCGCAATTCATAACCCTGCCCGACATAGCGTAAATCCCCCGACCGGGCGATACGTACTTGGTCGCGCGCCAGGCCTTCCCGCGCGTATTGTTGAATGAGCGTATGCTCTAAATGTTCAAAATCTCCACGCAGTCTGTCTAGATCGGTCGTGCCCTGGACCTGAAACTCGGTCTTAAACTGCTCGTACTTTAGATCGGTGGTGAGCAGCCCGGTGGCTGATGTAATGCCGGGATGTGGTGGAATGATAACCTCGGGTATTTCGAGCATTGCCGCCACCTCGGCGCCGTGCAGCGGGCCGGCGCCGCCAAACGCGACAATCGAGAACTCCCGAGGATCAAGGCCGCGCTGAATGGTGCGGGCACGAATAGCGTTGGCCATGTTGCTGTTAACGATCGTCAAAACGCCTTCAGCGGCCTCGCGCGCTTCGATGCCAAGAGACTGTGCGAGTTTGTCGATAACTGCATACGACGCCGGTTCGTCGAGCGCCATCGCGCCCCCCAGGAAATTGTCCTTGTCGAGCCGGCCGAGTACCAGATTTGCGTCGGTCACGGTTGGTTGATCTCCACCGTTTCCGTACGCGGCAGGTCCGGGTTGGGAGCCGGCGCTCTGCGGGCCGACTTGAAATGCGCCGCCTTCATCGACATACGCGATACTGCCGCCGCCGGCGCCGATTGTGTTGATGTCGATCATAGAGACCAACACCGGTTGGCCGCCGATCCAGGTATCGCGCGACATCGCCTGGCCATACCGGCCATCGACGACAATGCCAATGTCGGCGCTCGTACCGCCGACGTCGAAGGTGATCAGCCGATCGCGGCTCGAATTCGCGCCGGCCCAGGCGCCGCCAAGAACGCCTGCCGCGGGACCGGACAACAGCGACATGACCGGTTTCTCGGCGACGGTGGCAGCGGTCACGACGCCGCCATGCGAAGCCATGATATGTAAGTCCGCACCTATTCCCACATTTTCGAGACCGTCACTTATGTTCGAAACATAGTTGCGGACTTTGGGTCCGACGAAGGCATTGAGCGCCGCCGTCGTGAAGCGCTCGAACTCGCGAAACTGCGGCGCGACCTCCGACGATGTGGTCACAAAGCAGTCTGGAATTTCTTCGAGTAGAATCTGCTTGGCGCGATCTTCGTGACTCGGATTTAGATACGAAAACAGGAAGCAAACGGCGACAGATTTAACCCCGTCCTTTTTCAGCGCACGGGCCGCACGCCGCACGCCCTCCTCGTCGAGTGGATAAAGTATTTCGCCGCTCGGCGGCACCAACCGCTCACGCACCGTTAGCCGATGCTGTCGTCGCACCAACGGCCGATCCTGCCACGGAATTTCAAGCTGTATCGAATAGTTTTCCGGGCGCCAATGCCGGCCGATGTGAAGAATGTCGCGGAAGCCCTCGGTGGTGATCATGCCGGTGCGCGCGCCGTCATATTCCAGGACCGCATTGGTTGCGACGGTGGTGCCGTGAAACACATGGTCGATGGCGGCCGGATCGATCTCGTTGCGCGCACATAGATCCCTGAGACCATCGATCACGCCGATGGATGGGTCCTCAGCCGTAGTCGGCACTTTGTGAACCAGTGTTCGGCCGCTCTCGGTGTCCGTACACACCAAGTCCGTAAAGGTACCTCCAACGTCTACGCCAATCAGGTACATTCAGTCCAAATCCTGCCGGAGAATTTCCAAATTTTTATGCGAGTTGGTATTTCAAAAATTATACATTATAACAAACGTTGATCAATGATAAACGTCGCCCGGTAGGCGTGCGACCGATTTCAACCTGCAATCGGCAGGGAAGCGCAAACAAAGAGGGATCGAATTTCCGTGCTGCGTGACGTTCCTCAAGCCGTGCAGGACGCTGAGTTCTTGGCTGTGTCGGAAATCGCGCGCCTTCAGCACGAGCGCCTTGAGCAGCAACTTTCCTACGTTCAGACGCAGTCGGATTTCTACGCTGAACTTTGGGGGAGAACGACACTTCCGGTAAGCATCGATGGTCTTCGGCGGTTGCCGCTTACCGACAAGGAAATGTTGAGGGCCGACCAGGCCGAGCATCCGCCTTTTGGCCGATACCTGGCGGCGTCTTCCGATCAGATTATCCGGGCGCATCGTACGGGAGGCACGACCGGCCAGGCGATGAATTTGGCGCTCAGCGAACTTGACGCGGTATTGACCGCGGAGGTCGGCGCGAGGTCACCCCGGGCGGCCGGCCTTGGCCCAGGTGATCGTGTAATTCACTGTCTCAATTATCAGCTCTGGATGGGAGGATATACAGATCATGCCATATTGGAGCGCACCGGCGCGACCGTCGTTCCCTTCGGCGTGGGATCCACGGAACGGCTGGTCGACACAATACGCCAACTCGGTATCACCGCGATTTCCTGCACCCCTTCCTATCCGGCGGTCATAGAGCGCGTCATCGCAGATTGTTTCCCGCGCTTGGCTCCACGTGATTTGGGCCTAAAACTTGGGTTGTTTGGTGGTGAAGCCGGGCTCGACAACCTCCCGTTTCGGCAGCGACTTGAAGATATTTGGGGCTTCAAGGTTCGAAATGCGAACTATGGCGTTACCGATGTTTTGTGCAATTTTTCCAGTCAGTGCGATCACAACAACGATCTGCATTTCCTGGCGGCGGACGTAATTTATCCGGAGCTCATCCGACCCGAGGACGGCACGCGGCTCGCATGGAAAGAAGGATCGAGCGGGGAGCTTGTGCTCACCCATCTCGCCAAACAAGCTCAGCCGCTCGTTCGCTTTCGCACAGGTGACATTGTGACTCTCACCGGCACTGGACCCTGCGCCTGTCGGCGCACGGCGACCCGATTTCGAGTCATCGGCCGCGTCGACGACATGGTGGTAGTGCGCGGCATCAATGTGTTTCCGACAATGGTCGCCGCAGTGGTGGGGGAATTCGCCGAACTCTCGGGTGAATATCGCATCATGCTTTCAGGTCCCGGTCCGTATCACACGCTACCGCTCGAGGTCGAACTTGCTCGTGACGCCGTGGACCTGAGCCTGGCTGAGCGGCTCGCCGCTGAGATCAAGAAGGCGTTGGGTGTGTCCGCGTCGATTGAAATATTGCCCGCGTACAACCTGCCGCGTACCGCCGGCAAGACCAAGCGCGTCATTCGAAATATGGAGGAGTGAGAGATTTGAGCGAAACAGTGCTGAGCAACTTAGACCAAGGTATTCGCACCATCACACTCAATCGCCCCGACCGGTTAAACGCCATGAACGTTGAGCTTGTTTCGACTCTGGCTGATCGATTTGCCGAGGCGAATGCCGATCCGGAAACCCGCGTCATCATCTTCACCGGCGCCGGCCGCGCCTTTTGCGCAGGCGACGATCTGAAAGAGCGGCGCCATCCAGCCACAGCTGAGGAGGCGCAACAGTCGATCGAGGAAATTCAGCGCGTCACCCATGGGATTTTTGCCGGCGATAAGTTTGTCGTTGGTGCGATCAACGGGTGGGCGGTCGGCGGTGGTTTCGAGTGGGCGATAAATTGCGACCTGCCGATCTGGGCAGAGAGCGCGAAAGGCTTCTTTCCGGAGATGTATTGGGGCGCCTTCGTGACCGGGGGTGTTACCGCGATTTTGCCGCGCATTGTCGGTCTGACGCGGGCAAAGGAGATGATCCTACTGGGCGATAAATACACGGCGCATGAGTTGTTGGAAGCTGGCCTGGCGTGGCGCGTTGTCGCCGACGATCGGCTGCTCGACGAGGCGCGGGCTGTTGCCGCGAGAATTGCCGCGCTGCCACAGCGATCCGTCATCGATCTGAAACGCGTGATGAATAAGGCCGCGTTCAGCGACGTTGATACCGCGCAGGCGCTCGAAACGGAAGCGACCGTGCGGGCATTTTTAGATCCCGAAACAACAGAGCGCATTGCCGGGTTCGAGAAATGATATGGCAACCAAGAATCTGATTCTCACCATTCCCGAGAAATTCACTCCAGCTAGAAGGAATATTGCAGCATGACCATTGGCAATGAAATGCGACTATCTCTGGTCCAAATGAACAGTGGCCCGGATCGCGACGCGAATGTCGAGAAAGCCTGCGCTTACATCGATCAGGCGGTTGATAGTCATCAATCCAATTTGGTGGTTATACCGGAGTTTTTTAATCACCCCTATGCGTTCACCACACGCGATCAAGAGAATTTCAAATTTGCCGAGCCACAGTCGGGCTACCGCATGCGCAAAAAGGCACGCGAGCGCAAAATCTATCTGATCGCAACGCTGTTTGAAGAAGAGAGCGCCGGCATCTATTACGACACTGCTTTCGTCATAGACCCGGACGGCGAGATAATAGGCAAATATCGCAAGGTGATGCCGGGGCTCTACCTGAGCCTGGAGCGAATATATTTTCGCTTTGGTTCCCGTTTCAGCGTCTTTCAGGTCGGCGAGTGGAAAGTCGGAATCGTCATTTGCTACGATACGTTTTTTCCAGAGCATGCGCGTTGTTCGGCGGTCAATGGCGCCGAGCTGATTGTCGTTCCGTTCGCCGCGCCCAAGGTTGGCCCGTGGCGGGAAATGATGATCACCCGCGCATGGGAAAACGCGGTCTATTTCGCGCCTTGCAATAAGGTCGGCCCCGAGAACGGCTGGCAGTTTGGTGGCATCAGCATGATCATCGACCCTGAAGGCGAAGTCCTGTCCGAAGCGGGCGAACAACAGGACGAAATTATCAATGCGACGCTAAACCGATCCCTGCTTTTCGAAACGCGCCAGAAGAAGCCGTTTTTTCGCGACCGCCGCCCCGATCTCTACGCGCCTCTGTGCCGCGCCAGCGAAGACATCTCTAGCACCGGATCGTAGAGACGGATAAAGGCGGAACCCGTGGTTAATCGCGTCATCCAGCGGCGCAAGGAACGCACACTACCGGGTCGCGCCGCGGCTTCGTCGGACCGCAAGGGCATTCAGTCTGTCGAGATCGGCATCGGAATTCTCGAAACTCTCAGTGATTCGATGGTGCCGCTGTCGTTGAAGGAGATCGCCGGCAGTGTCGGCCTCCCGCCGAGCAATGTGCATCGCTACTTGGCCAGCTTCGTTCGCACAAGCATGGTCCGCCAAGACATCGAAACCGGCCATTATGACCTCGGCAGTGCGTCCCTCCGCATCGGCTTGTCGGCGCTCAATAGGCTGGACGCGATAGAGCTGGCGTCAAACGGCCTGCGCGAGCTGGTCCAAAAAACCGATATGCACGCAATCCTTTCGATTTGGACCGAGCGTGGCCCGATGATTATCCGCTGGCAAAAATGCAGCCATCACATCGTCATATCAGTGGGCGTCGGCTCCTTCATTCCGTTGCTTGCGACATCGTCGGGGCGGGTATTTTTGACCCATTTGCCGAGGTCAATGTCTCGGCCGTACCTAACCAAGGAACTCGCCCAAACCCCCGCGAACGGCAAAAGCTCGCACAGACATGAAATCGAAGAACTGATCACAGATGTGCGCGACAAGGGCTATGCATACACCATGTCGAGATCCATGCCTGGATTGTCGCAGATCGAGGCCATTGCTGCGCCTGTGCTCGACTCGCAAAGTCAGCTTGCTGCTGTGATCGCGCTCTTTGACTCGGCCGGCGTCATCACCAAACGAAATAGACAGGCGACGGATGCGCTTTTGGCGGTTACCGACAGGATTTCCGTCGACCTCGGATATAGCCACGAATAAGCGCATCCGGTGAAACGGAGAATGTCCGGGCTTTGATGACGACCACTTACGGGTGCACAACGGACATTGCATTCTGATTGGTCTGGCACTGCCGCGCCAACGGACTTTCACGTTAAATATTAGCGACCGCTCGGGCTACGCTCGCCGCGCTGCCAGGATGGCTTTAATCAAGTCCTCTGGGACGTGGTCTTCGAGATAATTACGGTCCACCCCGAGGGTGTCTTTCGCCAGTTCAAGGGAGGCACGGTAAGCCGTCAGGTAATCCCGACATTCGCGACATATCTTGAGGTGAAACTCAAACACCGACTTCTGTCGAGGTGCCAAGTCGCCTTCCAGATAGGCCAGAATGAAAGATTCGAACTCACTGCACGTAATCATCAGCGGTAGCTTGAACATCATGCCGTGCACTCGCCTGCGCAGGGTTGGTCGCGAAACAGTCATAGTTCTTGCCCTCTCAGAAGGGGTTCCAGCAATTTTTTTAATCCTGACCGCGCGCGGTGCAATCTCACCTTCACATTGCTTTCACTGAGTTCGAGCATTACGGCGACTTCCGATGTGCTCATTTCTTCGATGTCACGGAGCAGCAAAACGATGCGATAAATATCCGGCATTCGCTGGATTGCCGAGAGCACATACTCTGCGGTACGGGACTGAACCAGCAAAGATTCCGGCGTTTCCAACGTCGTCCACGGGTCCTCCAATCGACAACCGCCGGCCTCAAACGCCGGCAGAAGATCGTCGAGCGACCTTTCTTGCAGTCGTTTTCGTGACCGCAAAGACATCAGCGCTTGATTGACCACAATCCGGTGCATCCAAGTACGCAGGCTTGATTGGCCTTTGAAATCGTCCAATTTCCCGAAGACGTTCATAAATGCAGCTTGAACGCAATCTTCGGCAAGGTACCGATCCCCAACGATTCGGTGGGCGCTTGCCAGCATCCAAGCAATATTCTCCCGGACGAACGAATCCGTGGAAGGCCCGTCGCCCTTCTTGAGGTTGGATATCACGTCGTGATCGGGCCTCCGATCACTTCCGGTTTCACTGCGTGTGCGTGTCTGCATTTTATTCGTCTGCACGCCCAATCGCGATCAAACCTCAAGGCGCTGTTGCGAAAAGCGACCCGCCAACTGAACCCCGCCAACTGAATATTGTAACCATTGTCGTCGCGCGAGCATCTCAATTGATACGAAACGATGCGTCGAGGGGATAAGGTAGGTTCATGACGGCGGGTATGGCCGCTGCCAAATTTCGTATGGACCCGCGCGTCTTTCCAGCGAAAATCGATAGGAACAAACACGATGAACGATCTAGACCTTGTCCGGCGGATCGCGCCGACAACATTGAGCGCGGCGAACGATCTGTCGCCTAAAGTGGGTCAATTGGAAACAAATGCCGCGCGGGCGAACCTCGCCTCGGTTCCACTCGACAGTCACCCCAATCTTGGCTGGGACCGAAAGCGTGGTGCGTCCCTGTCTCAGCAGATTGTACGTAAGAACGGCACACCTTCCATCGGGATTGCGTTTGGCGGGTTTGCGTTCTGCGGCTTTGAGCGATTTGTTACGGCCGCGATATCACTCGCCGTCCTGGCTATTGTGTGTATCAGCTTCGGGGGACCGGCGGGTGCGCAGGGGGCAGTAGGCCTGTTCTTGTCGGACGACTCTCCTGCAGCCGAAAGCCCACCAATTGTTCCTTTCGAGCAGATGACATCGGGTGAGCAACGCGATTTTCTTGCTCGAATGGACGATACCGAGGTTCGGCGGATGGTGCTCGCTCAGATTGTTGATCTGGACGGCCAGGAGGCGCCCGAAGCCACTATGGAACTCGACGATCAACGCATACGACTAATGCTCGGCGAGATGTTTTCGGCCGGCCCAGCGATGATCGCCACATTCGAGGATGCCGTCGACAATATCGAGGCGGATCGGGAAGCCGGTTATCTTAGTATTCTTGTGGCTATATTTCTCGCCTTGGTCGCAGGCGGGCTTTTGGTGGAGTATGCGTTTCGCTGGGCGACCCGCGGGGTCTGGAATCGGGTTCGCGCAGCCGATCCCGAGCGGCTGCTCTTGAAGCTCGGTTTTCTGATGCTGAGAATTGCTCTCGACATGCTTTCAGTTTTTGTCTTCTTCGCTTCGGTTTATGGAATTTTCTTGATGGTGGAGCAGGGTCACGAGCCGACGCGGACCACCATCCTCGCATATCTCAAGGCGATCGTGCTGATCCGACTCGCCGCGGTCATGCACCGTTTTGTGTTAGCGCCGCGGGCACCATCGTTGCGTCTGTTCGACATCTCGACACACGATGCGCGCGCGCTCTATGGGTGGGTGATGGCGGCCACGGTCGTCCTCGTGGTCGGCTTCACGACGCGAGGCGTTGTTAGTGGTTCCACTACAAATCTTGCCGCCATGCAACTCTTGGGATTCATTGTGAGCGGCGTGTTTATCCTCCTCTTGATCGGCGTAGTGTGGCGCTCCCGCCAACCGATCGCGGCCCTGATCCAGGGAGATGCGCAGCGAGGGTCGTTGCGCAGCTTTATGGGCATGACTTGGCATCTGATCGCGACGGCCTATTTGGCAATCGTCTATGTGGCCGCAGTGTTACAATCGAACCTCACTGGCCAGAGCATGCTGACCGCTGGCGTAGGCAGCCTGATCGTCATTGCACTTCTGCCCGTGATGGATTCCGGCGTTTGTAAAGGCTTCGGTGAAGCATTTGGCGGGCGGACCCGTCATCTTCGGGCTGAAGGCGAAATAGTTCTTCCCAACTACGAACCGGTGATCCGGCGCGCGATGCGTTCGGTGCTCATCGTGATGGCGGCCATGGTGATGGCCGGGCTTTGGAACGTGCCGCTGTTCGCGATGGCGCAAAGTGGTGTGTCTGCCGGGGTGATTGGTGGCATCGCGACCGTCGGCATCACGAGTTTAATCGCATACGTGATGTGGCAAGCCATCAAAATAGCCATCGACCGGAAGCTCATTCTCGACGGTGGCGGCACTATGCCCATGGATATGAGCGGTGAAGGTGGCGGTGCGTCAGCAACTTCGCGAATCTCGACGCTTCTTCCATTGATCCGCTCAACGCTGCTGGGGGTGATCATTGTGATGGCGGTGATGATCGGCCTGTCTTCGCTCGGCGTAAATATCGGGCCGCTGATCGCAGGCGCCGGGATCGTCGGTATCGCGGTCGGCTTCGGCGCCCAGACCCTGGTGCGCGACATCGTCTCCGGCATATTTTTCCTGTGGGACGATGCATTTCGGGTCGGCGAATACGTCGAACTCGGCTTCGTGAAGGGTACGGTTGAAGGGATATCGGTCCGATCCATGCGACTTCGCCATCATCGCGGCGCGCTCCATACAGTGCCGTATGGTGAAATCAAGCATCTCACCAATCACAGCCGCGATTGGGTGATCATGAAACTCGAGTTTCGCGTGACGTATGATGCCGACATTGCTCGGATCAAGAAGATCTTCAAGGTGATCGGCGCAGAGATCGAGGCCGACGAGGAGATGGGTCCGAACTTGCTTCAGCCGCTCAAATCGCAAGGTGTCCTTCGCATGGAAGATTCCGCAATGATCGTTCGTGCCAAATTCATGGCCAAGCCGGGCGAACAATTCGTCATACGCCGCGAGGTTTATACACGGGTTCAGAAGGCTTTCCAGGAGGCTGGAATCGAGTTCGCTCACCGCCGTGTAACGATAGACGTTCCCAAAGGTGCGACGGACGAGGCGGCCACCGCGATCAAAGAGCGCGCGGCGGCGGCGATCGCCACGGAGCCGAACGGGTTATTACCGGCGCCGTCAGACACGCGATAAGGGGCCATGCGCTGGCGCATTCTTTATCTTGGTAGCGCAGCCATAGACCCATGAGCTGAAGTTTATGTAAACGACTTGGCAAGTGAAACTTGGCAAGTGAAACTTGGCAAGTGAATGAGACGGTGCAAATCACAACGCCTGGTTTTTCAACACAATATTCGGCTAAACCTCGTCCATGGAAAAATTTGACGTCATAATCGTTGGCGCAGGCGCCGCCGGCTTGATGTGCGCGGTTGAAGCCAACAAGCGCGGCCGCCGGGTGCTTCTGCTCGATCACGCAGAAAAAATTGGCCAAAAAATTCGCATATCGGGTGGCGGGCGAGCGAACTTCACCAACTTGCACACAACGCCGGACAATTTTCTGTCGAACAACCCACGTTTCTGCGTTTCGGCCCTGACGCGTTACCCGCCTGATGACTTTATTGCCCTTGTAAACAGCCACGGCATCGCCTGGCATGAGCGCAACCATGGCCAGCTTTTTTGTGATGGGTCGGCCCAGCAGGTCACCGACATGCTGCTTTGCGCAGCGCAAGGGGTCACCGTTCAGACAGCAACTCACGTCTCGAAAATTGCCAAGGGTGAAGATGGGTTTCGGCTGCAAACGGGGCGGGGAGAATTCGGGGGGGAAGCGCTGGTCATCGCGACCGGCGGACCATCGATTCCGAAAATGGGGTCGAGCGGTTTTGGCTATGACGTGGCCCGACAATTCGGCCTCAAGGTCATCGAACCGCGCCCCGGTCTCGTGCCGTTGACCTTCGCGCCCGACCTATCGCAAAGCTTGACTGCATTGGCCGGTGTGTCGCTGGATGCGTGTGTCACCTTGGGTAAAGTGAAGTTCATCGAGGCGTTGCTGTTTACGCATCGCGGTCTCAGCGGGCCGGTAATTCTTCAAATATCTTCATACTGGCGCAAAGGCGACGCCATCATCATTGACTTGGCACCCGGCAAAGATGTGTTCGCGTATCTTAAAGCGGCCCGGGCCAGCGAGCCCCGAAAAGAGGCGAGCACGGCGCTCTCGCAGATGCTGCCGAAGAGAGTTGCGCAAATGATCGCCGAGCGAACAGCGTGCGACGGCAGATTGTCGGAAATTGGTGACAAGTCGTTACGCCGTCTTGCCGATCACGTTAATGCGTGGTCAGTCACGCCCGATGGCTCGGAAGGCATGCGGACGGCTGAAGTAACCGTCGGCGGCGTCGATACACGCGACCTATCGTCGAAAACAATGGAGGCCCGGTCCGTTCCCGGTCTCTATTTCATCGGTGAAACCGTCGATGTCACCGGCCATCTTGGTGGCTTTAATTTTCAATGGGCCTGGGCATCCGGCCACGCGTGCGGCGAAGTCGTTTAACCACTGTCGCCCTTCGATGCCGCACGGTTAGGCGTTCCAGGCAAAGGCCATCAAGCTTTTGGTTTGAACTGACGATATTCAAAATACGGTGACCAGGTCAAAACTTGCGCCAGGCCTAATGGTCGGACGAGGCTAGAAAGCGGTCGCCAAATTTTGTGTGATAGGACATGCCCTCGGCAGTCAAAGCAATGTGAACTGGCCCGTCGATGCGCGCTAAGCCCTTCCGCATCAGTGCCGTCCATACCGACCGATTTTTTAGACCACTCGCCTCTTTTGTCGAGACTGTAAATTGGCCAATATGAAGGTGGTCGCCATGGGCAAAGGGGATCTCCAATAGGGTAACGCCGCCCGTCGCCGAGTCTGGACGCGCAATTTTTGGGTCCTGAGCGAGTAATTGCGCCAGGGCCAATGTTCTGAGTTGAAGGTTGTTGAGCTTCAACGGATTTTCATTTGGCGGCATTATGGTTGTTCTCCTTCACGCTGGGGACCGGTGAAATTGCTCGACATAATTTGTCGTACTGCGCCCGGCTTCAACTGTGAATACCGTGTTTAAAAATTATGACGCCGACATTGATCGGCCTTACTTGAAATGTCCAGTTAGGCTGCTATCAACATTTTCTCCGGCTACTCGGCTGCGGCGCGGAAAAGATCGGCGAAAGGCTGGTGAATTCCGGTCAGGTAAAAAGAGTTAAAATCGCCCGCGGCCGAATTTTGGATCAAGGCGGCAGTGATTCCGCTTTCCTCATGGTGGCCCATAGCGGTGGCATGGCCGGGGATTTGTCCGAGATGGCCCTTCACGATCAGGCCGTCGGTTTCGGACACCAGAATGCCGTGGCCGTTTTGAATAAGGCGGCTGCCGGGAAAGCTCGCCGGTTGGAGATTGTTGGCCATCTGGTCGAACGCCGTTTGATCGAGCACCTTGCCGGTAAAGAGGCAAGCCATCCAATGGGTGAGGTCTCGGGCGGTTGAGACCATATCGCCGGCGGCGCCGGCACCCGATAGCGGGAACCAATCAGTCGCGTCCCACACGCCGTCTATCGGATCGCCCGCGCCGGCCACGTCCCACTGACCGGATTGTTTTTCAGCATGCATATAGGCGCGCGCCAGCTTGCCTTCCGGATACGCCTCGTCTGTGCCGCAATAGGTGTCATCGAGGCCTAGCGGGGTGAACAGGCGTTTGCGCAATTGCTGCGACAGGGTCTCGCCGCCTGCCTCTATGGAGAGGATCATTCCGGCCAGGATGTAGCCGGTATTGTTATATTCCATCTCGCCCCACGGATCGCGCTGGGGGGTGGACGCGAAAGCAAAATCGACAATTTCCTGCGGCGTCCATTCCTTGTCCGAGATCATCGGCATATGGTTTTCGAATTCCGGCAGGCCGCTGCGGTGATTGAGCAGAATACGCACCGGCAATTCACCGGCGCGCGGCAAATCCGGGAACCAGCGGGTGACCGGCTCATCGAGATCGACCTTCCCTTCCTGCACCAACTGATGCAAGGCGGCAGCGACGAATGTCTTGGTACAACTGCCGATGCGGAAGCTATGGCCTGGTGTCATCGTTGTCTGGCTAGACCGATCAGCGAAGCCGCTGGCGAGTAGTATATCAACTGCCCGGCCGGGAACGCGCACCGCAGCGCTGACGCCGGTAATTCCTTTCGCCACATAAGCGTCGAGAATCGCTTGTAGCCGTGATTCGATGTCGCTCATCCGGCCGCATCCTTTCGGTCCGCGCAATGTTGCGCTTGGTAAATTGCCCGCGAATGAACATACTGGATAAAAATATGCCCGAATAGCGCCAAGAAATCGGGTAATGGGGAGTAAATTATGTGCGATTCATTTGTCGCCCTCGGCAACAGCACGGTCGATGGCTCGGTATTGCTGGCGAAAAGTGCCGATACGGAAATCAATGAAGCCGAGCATGTGGTTCGCATGCCGGGCCGCGACTATGGCGAAGGCGCGATGGTACGTATCGGCCATCTCAATATTCCCCAGGCGCGGCGGACGCATGAAATTATCCTCGGCAAATCCTTTTGGGCGTGGGGCGCTGAGCTGGGCGCCAACGAGCATGGCGTCGCGGTCGGCAACGAGGCCGCGTTCAGCAACCAAAAGAACGAGCGTGATGGTGCCTGCTGCCTCGACCTGCTGCGCCTGACGGTCGAGCGCGCCACTAGCGCGAAGGAAGGCGTCGAGGTCATCGCCCATCATGTCGAGACCTTCGGCCAGGGCGGAAATTGTCAGATGATGGGCAATTACGCGTTTGATTCGGGGTTGCTCGTCGCCGATGCCAGCGAAGCATATGTGGTCAATTGTGCCGGGCGCCATTGGGCCGCGCGCCAGGTAGACGACGTGATGGCGATCTCCAACCGCTATCAGATCAGCGATGATTGGGATTCCTCGTCGCTGACAATGGAGAATGGTGCCAAGCCGAATTTTCGGGCTCAATTCGCCGACGAAGAGCTGGAGCGATCCGCTGGCGCTGTCGCGCGCGAAAGCGCTGCCTTCTCGCGCCTGAAAGCGCGCCAGGGCGCGATCACGGTGGCCGATATGGCGGCGATCCTGCGTCATGTCGGCGATGACGAAGAAAATTACGATGTCTGTTATCCGGGCGTGCCGGACAAGGTCTGTATGCACGCCGCGCCGGAAGAAGACCGCTGGTGGCAGGCCACCGGTGCCATGGTCACCGACAGCAGCGCCGATGGCATTCTGGTGTGGATGACCGGCACATCTTGTACCGATTTGTCGATTTTCAAGCCGCTGTTTTTCGGCATGCCAACGCCGGATGTCGGCCCAGCGCCGCTCGGAACCTATACTGAGGGTGCGCTGTGGTGGCAGCACGAGCGCCTGCACCGTCGCGCCATGGCCGATTATCATATGTTGAAGCCCGAAATCCGGGCCGATTTCGACGCCCTGGAGAGTCAGTTTTTCGCCGATGGCCCGGGCGTGAAAAAAGCCAGCGCGGCCGTGCAAGCGGAGTTTGCCAAGGATTGCTGGCAGCGCGCCGAACAAGCGACGAGCGCTTGGATCGAGCGCCTCGAGAAGCGTAATTACTTCCTGCAAAACACGGCCTACCGGGCCATGTGGGACAGGTTTAACCGGGAAGCTTCGTTTCCAATTTGACGAAATTTTTTTGCCCAAGAATCAATGAAGATAAATCAACAACTGGAGGAAACAACATGAGACGTACTGAGGTTAAAAAGAGGCTTGGGCGTAGAGCCGCGGGTTTGACTGCCGCCATCACCGCCGGCGCATTGTTGGCAGCCGGATTGCTCGGCGGTTCGGCGGCGTTGGATAGCGCCAAGGCGGCTGAAGTAAAAAGAGGCGGCACTCTGGTTTTCGCCCGCCCGGAGGAGCCGCTCTCGATGACCGGTTTCACCATTTCCGACAATGGCTCGATCTGGGCCATCGAGCAGGTCTGCGATTCCCTCCTCGAGCCGGATGCTTCGGGCTATGGCCTGCGCCCGGCGCTCGCCGAATCCTGGGACATCTCCGATGACGGCTTGATCTACACCCTGCATTTGCGCGACGCCAAATTCAGCAATGGCGAATCGGTGACCATGGATGACGTCCAGTTTTCCCTGGATAAGGCCACTGACCCAGAAGGATATCTCGGCTTCGTATTCCCCGCGATGACGCGCGAAGCGGTCGATGCGAAGACGCTCAAGATCACTCTGGAGCAGCCTTTTACACCGCTCCTGTCCACGCTTTCCTTGTTCGCGGCCAATATCGTTCACAAGGCGACCTTCGAAGCCAGCCCCGAAGATTTTGGCGTTCGCCCGGTTTGCGCCGGGCCGTTCAAAGTGGAAAGTTTTGAGCGCGGCAGCAAGTTGGTATTGGTGCCGAACGAACATTATTGGGACGCACAACCGCATCTCGACAAAGTGGAGATGCTCTATGTACCGGAGAGCAATGCGCGCATTCTCGGCTTGAAAAGCGGCGATTACGACGTCGTCAATGTCGTGCCGCTCAATCAGGCGAAATCTATTGAAGCAGACCCGGAACTGACCCTTGAGGTCGCGCCGGCGTTTCGTCTCGATTATGTCTATCTCAACCATGCCGCGCCGCCGCTCGACAACGAAGACATTCGCATGGCGCTCAACTACGCCGCCAACCGCGAAGCGATTCTAAAGGTGGTGTTCTTCGGCTATGGCGAGGTTCCCAATTCCTATATGCCGGTGATCAATTATCACTGCGACAGCATTGAGAAGATCACGTATGACCCGGAAAAGGCGAAGGCCTTGGTAGCGGGTTCCGGGTATGACGGCACGACCATTGAGCTGATTGCTCCGTCCGGCGATTCCGTGGCGCGGCAAGCGGCGCAGATTCTGCAGCAGGGTTGGCAACAGGCTGGTCTTAAGGTCGAGATCGTCGAATTCGATGTCGGCACGGCCTTTGGCTTGCTGGAAGAAGGCAAGTTCTTCGCCATGGTGTCTTACATCACCAGCGACACCAACGATCAGGATTTCCTCGCTTCCATCCAGGCCGACAATACGGTCTTCGGCGGTTTCTTCTCGAACTATAACAACACACAGGTGACGGAATGGCTGACCGCGGCGCGGAAATCTAACGACCCGGCGGAGCGCCAAGACCTCTATTGCAAGGTGCAGCAGCAGGTCTATTGGGATGGCTATAGCGTGCCGCTCAATTTCAAGCCCTTCGTCAACGCCTACCGCAAAGATGTGATCGGTTTCCATAATTCGGTGACCGGTCCGTGGTGGCTGAAAGACGTTTGGCTTGATCGCTAGAACCGCCAGCGAAAGCGGATAAGAATCAGACGGATTCTTTGTTCCGCCAAACCGACTCCCCTACCGCCCACCGGATTTCCGGCGGGACGGTAGGGGATTTGTTTTTGAATATATCGCGGCTGGGCTGATGCAATTTTTTGCCTATATTCTCTCTCGGCTGGTGCAAATGGTGCCGGTGCTGTTTCTGGTCGTGTTGATCGCGTTCTTGGCGATGGAATTGGTGCCCGGCGATCCGATCATGCTGATGCTGGGTGGACGCGCCAACGAGACCATGTTGGCCGCCCTACATGAAGAATTCGGCCTCGACCGTCCGGTCGTCACGCGCTTCATCAGTTTCATCGTCAACGCGCTTCAGGGCGATCTCGGCACGTCGATCATTCAACGCCAACCGGTTTCGGTGATCGTCGGCGAGCGCATCGAGAAAACTTTATTTGTGATCGTCTATGGCGCCGTTCTCGCGGTGGTGGTGGCGCTGCCGCTCGCCATGATTGCGGCGATGAAACACAACCGGCCGGCCGATCACATCATTCGCCTCGGCGGCATGGTCGGCATGTCGATGCCGCCGTTCTGGCTCGCGCTGTTGCTGATCCTGCTGTTCGGCCTCGGCCTGGGGTGGTTTCCGATCGGCGGCTATGGCGAGGGTTTCTTCGGCCATTTGTGGCACCTCTTTCTGCCGAGTTTGACGATCGCGCTATTTCTCTCGCCCATTCTCGTGGCCTCGCTGCGCGCGGCGATGCTCGACGTGATGGGCGAGGACTATATCGAGGTGGCGCGCTCCAAGGGCCTCAGCCCACGCCGAATCATGTTCAAGCATGTTTTGCGCAACGCGCTGATTCCGGCCATTACCGTGCTTTCGATCAATGTCGGATGGCTGCTGAGCGGGGCGGTGATTGTCGAATATGTTTTCTCGATACCGGGGATGGGTTCACTACTGGTGCGCTCGGTCGGCTTTCGTGATTACCCGGTGATCCAGGGCCTGACGGTGGTGTTTGCGCTGTTTGTGATGCTGGTCAATCTGATGGCCGATATCAGCTATATGCTGGTCGACCGCCGCGTGTTGAGAAAATAGGCGATGCCGGCGCAAGCGATACTCGCCGCGACACCTGGCGCCCTTTGGCGCGAGATCGGGCGCTGGTCGATCACTCTGAAGATCGGCTCGGCGATGCTTTTGGTTATCGTCCTCGCTGGAATCTTCGCGCCGGTGGTGGCGCCCTACGATCCCTACTACCAGGATTACGATCAGCTGCTTTTACCGCCGAGCGGCAGCCATCTGTTCGGCACCGATCAGCTCGGCCGCGACCTCTTCAGCCGCGTGGTTTACGGCATCCGTATCGACATGATGGTCGGCTTTATCATCACCTTCGTGCCAATGATCTATGGCGTCGCGATCGGCGCGCTGGCGGGTTATTTCGGTGGCGTGCTGGACGCCGTGTTGATGCGCTTGCTGGATACCGCCATCGCCTTCCCCTTTTTGGTGCTGATCATCGTTGTCATCGCCATCTTAGGGCCTGGCGTGCACAGCATCTATATCGCGGTTTTCTTGGTGGCCTGGACGATGTATGCCCGCTTGGCGCGGGCCGAGATGTTGGTCGAGCGCAGCAAAGACTATATGTTGGCGGCAAAGACGCTGGGCTATCCCACGTCGCGCATCATTTTCCGCCATGCGTTACCCAATATCATCGGCTCGTCGGTGGTCTTTTCGATGGCAGATTTTGTGCTCAATATTCTGCTGCTTTCGGGTCTCAGTTTTCTCGGTCTCGGCATTCAGCCGCCTGAGCCTGAATGGGGCTCGATGGTTGCCGAGGGGCGCGACTTTATATTCGAGAATTGGTGGATATGTACACTGCCGGGTGTTGCCATTGTGATTGCCGGCACGGCGTTGAGCCTCATCGGTGACGGCCTGGCCCATCGTCTCGGCCAACGCCATCAGGCGATCTTGTGATGGTGGAAAACAGTGATGCGATCTTGGACGTGCGCGGATTGGTCACTGAATTCAGCCTCGACCATGGCACCATTCAGGCCAACGCCGATATATACATAAGTGTGCGTGCCGGTGAGACACTCGGCATTGTCGGCGAATCTGGCAGCGGCAAGTCGGTGCTGTGCCGCGCCATTTTGCGCCTGATCCCCTCACCGCCGGGGCGCATCACCGCCGGTGAGGTGCTGTTTGACGGTATCGATCTGCTAAGCCTCAGTGAGGCGGAGATGCGCCGAATCCGCGGCACGCGAGTCAAGATGGTTTTTCAAAACCCGATGACCAGTCTCAATCCGGTGCGCCGCATCGGCGACCAGATTACCGAGGGCCTGCGCGTGCATTACGGCGTCCGCAAGGCGGCGGCGCGCGAACAAGGCATCGAATTACTGCGCCGGGTCGGCATCCCAAGCCCCGAAGTACGCTTCTCGGAATTTCCGCATCAATGGTCGGGCGGCATGTTGCAGCGCGCGGTGATCGCCATGGCGATGGCTGGCGAGCCGCAATTGTTGCTCGCCGACGAGCCGACCACAGCGCTCGATGTCACCATTCAGGATCAGATATTGGCGCTGCTCATTGAACTCCAGGAACGCACCCATATGGCGATGCTGCTGGTCAGCCACGATTTGGCGGTGGTGGCGGAGACCTGTGATCAGGTCGCGGTGATGTATGCCGGGCGGATCATGGAAAGCGCCAGCACTAAGGCATTGTTCGATGCGCCGATGCACCCCTACACGGTGGGGCTGATGAATTCGATTCCGGATATGGCCGGAACGGCGGATCGGCTGGTGCCGATTCCCGGCCAGCCGCCAGATTTGGTGAACCTTGCCGCCGGCTGTCCGTTTGCGCCACGTTGTACCTATGCCTCGCCCGATTGCGCCGAGACGGCGATAGCGCTGCGCGAGGTCGCGCCTGGCCATCATACCGCCTGCCTATATCCCGAACGCATATCACGGGGCCCTGCATGACCCCAGAAAAAGTCGCGGCAACAGGCGCAAGGCAAGACATTGGCGCCGGGCAAGACACGGGCGCGAGGCAAAACCAGGAGATCGTGCTGACGGTCGAAGATTTGGCGGTCGATTTCAATGTCACCCGTTCGCTCGCCCAATTGTTCCAGGGCGTGGCGCGGCAACGGCTGCGCGCGGTTGATAAGGTGAGTTTTGAAGTGCAGCGCTTCGAGACTCTCGGCCTGGTCGGCGAGAGCGGCTGCGGCAAGACCACACTGGGAAGGGCATTATTACGCCTCTACCGCCCGAGCGCCGGGCGTATTGATTTTCTTGGCCGCGATCTGGCGAGCCTCCGGCGCCAGGACCTACGTGCGCTTCGGAGCGAAATGCAAATGGTCTTCCAAGACCCGTATTCCTCGCTCAATCCGCGCATGACGGTGGGGCAGACGATCGGCGAAGTGCTCAGATTTCACAATATATGCCCGCGAACCGAATTAGCGGCCGAGATTTCTAAGCTGCTGGACCTGGTCGGCCTCTCCGGCGCCATGGCCGAGCGCTATCCGAGCACGTTGAGTGGTGGCCAACGCCAGCGCGTCGGCTTGGCCCGCGCGCTTGCGGTGCGCCCGAGTTTTATCGTGTTGGATGAGCCCGTGGCTGCGCTTGATGTGTCAATTCAAGCGCAAATCCTCAATCTTCTAAAAGACCTGAGCGATGAGCTCGGGCTGACGATGCTGTTTATCGCGCATGAGCTTTCGGTGGTGCGCCATATGTCAAAGCGTCTCGCGGTGATGTATCTCGGCAAGATCGTAGAGATCGGAGGCGCCGAAGCGATCTTCTCCAGCCCCTCGCATCCCTATACTCAGGGCCTGATGAAATCCGTGCCGCGCCTGATTGCCAAACGCCGCCAACGTGAAGCCGTCCTCGAAGGCGATGTGCCCAGCCCGATCAACGTGCCGAGCGGCTGCCGCTTTCATCCGCGCTGCCCAATGGCCCAGGATATCTGCCGCAGCACCGAGCCGGAGCTCACTTCAGTCGGCGGTGATCACGCGAGCGCCTGCCATTTTGCTGAAGAGGCCAAGTCGGCATGGCGTTAGATCGCCTCCGACCTGGCTCTCCTGCGTGCGCATAGCCACGATAGTTAGTGGTATCAGCCTTGGCTTTCCGCAGCGGCTACCGCTTTCACGGCCGGACGGTCAGCGACTCGTTTTTGAAACGCATTCAAATTAGGAAATCCAGACAGGTCGACTTTCACGTGGCCCGCCCAAGTGGTCACTGTGTACAGATAAGCGTCAGCCACAGTGAATTCGTTGCCTGTGAGGAACGATTTTCCCTGCAGCTCATTCTCGATATAGCCGTAGCGCTTGTTCAAGTATTCTTCACGTTCTGTGCGGGTTTCCGCTGGCGTCGCCGAATTGAACAGCGGGCTGTATGATTTGTGCAGTTCTGAATTGATGTAGCCAAGCAGCGCCTGCAGGCGGGAACGCTCAACCGTCCCATTCGCCGGGGCGAGGGTAGAGCTGGGCTTTTGATCCGCCAGATACTGCACGATAGCTGGCCCCTCAGTGATCACGGAACCGTCGTCGAGCTGTAAAACCGGCACATAACCTTTTGGATTGATGCTGAGAAAATCAGCGCCGGACGCGGTTTTTTTGGTGCCGAGATCAACCTTTTCGAGCTCGATATCTATGCCGAGTTCGCGCGCGACGATGTGTGGTGACATAGAGCACGCGCCAGGTGTGTAGTAGAGCTTCATTGATATCTCCTGAGGGTATGAGGATTGATGGCCGATTCGGCAGAGCGAGTCTCTAGGCACGCCCGCCACCCGCACCATCTTGGGGATCGCAGTAATTAGGTGGCGAAATCTAGCTTGGTTTGGCCGCTCCGGAAAGGAACGTTCTTGTGATGGCTTTTTGGGGCATCGTCACCCGGCTATCACCACCGTCTCGCGACGTAAGGCGCTGTATTCGCGGCTCAGATTCTCACTGCGATCGCGCGGGCCAATCATGCAGATTGAATTTAAGTTGGTTACGCTTGAAATTATGTTAGCGTCGATTACTTCATTACGAATATACTAACCCGGATTATTCATGACGGCCACCGGATTTGAGCGGGGCGAGCGGTAGCGGCCGGGTTTCC
>JAQBTG010000044.1 GCA_027624955.1 Pseudomonadota bacterium | reverse complement strand
AGGCAGCGTGACGCTGGGTAGCGTGACGACAACGGGCGACGTGGTAATTACAGCCGGCGGCGCTGTCGTCAATGACGAAGACAATGCAGGCGCTGTGATCGTGGCGAATAGCCTGACCATCGATGCGGGTTCCGTAGGTGCGGTTGACAACGGCTTGGAGATGGACGTGACGACCGCAGATGTCAGGGCAAACGGCAACATCTTGCTCGATGCAGTGGGCGCAAGCGGCGTTACAATTGCGGCGGCGGTGTCGGATGGGGATGGCGGCATCGTGATCAACAGCACCACCGAGGCGGTCACGCTGGACGGCGTCACCACGGAGAATGGTGGTATTCTCGTGGGGGTCGATGCGGACATCGTGGCGCAGAATATCAGTGCAGGCACAGAGGCCGAAGGAGATGGCGATGTGTTCCTGACGTCACTGGCCGACATTACTCTCGGCACGCTCTCCGCGGCGGGCGATAGCATCGTAGTTGCCGCAGGCGGAGATATCATTGCGGGCGGTGGAAGGGCCACTGCGGCCGCGGTCGGCCTCTCTGCGGGCGGCAATATCGGCGATGACGTGACCGCGGTTTCAGTTTCGGCAGACATATTGTCAGCGGTTGCCGGTGGGGTTACTGGCGGCGATATCTTCTTGGATGAAGAGAACGACGCAACGATCACCGAACTCGCAGCATACGGAAACATCACGATCGGAGCGGGTACGCTCACGCTAAGTGGTCTCACCATATTCGCTGAAGGCGATATAAATTTTAACGCCAGCGTCAATGTCGACGGTGACGTCGTTGTTTCGACATACAGTGGCGACGGCGATATCAACTTTAACGGCGGCGGTTCATCGGCAAGCGACGAAGCGACGCTGACGTTGGCGCCAGGTGCAGGCAATATCACTTTCGGCGGCGACGACTTTGCCAGCGAAGCCAACCCGCTCGGCCAACTCAATGTTGTTAGCGCGGATAACTTCACAATCGCGTCGACCCTCGATGTCTTCACGATAGATGTGAGTGATATCGAAGTCAGTGGTACCGTTGATCTTGGCCAAGCATTGGTGGTTCTTGGCGAAAACGTGATTACTATTTCGGCCACGGACATCTTCGGTGGTTTGACCGCACTAAATGCGGAATCAGCCACAATCCTGGCCACCGGCGTGATCGGCCAGGTGGATGCGGGATTGAACGTCGACAATCCTTTTGTTGCCAACACCACGGGGCCGCTTAATTTCGATGCAACTGGTGGCGTGATTGATGGCGTCTTTGGTGGCGGAGATGTTTTCGGCTTCGGCTTTCTCGGCGAGCTGACCGGTGCAACCTTTGTGATCAACGGCGTGACCGTGGCATTCCAGCCGCTGGTGGATGCTGAAGTGGATATCGACCCCGAACAGATTATCGACTTAATCGTTGCCTCCCCGACCGTTCCAGAACCCGAGATTGATTTCGGCAGTCCGATTGCTCTGCAATCATCGTCGTCTTTCGTCGCCGATATCTTCAGCGTCGACTTCTCGCTTGGCACCGATCTGACGGTGGCGCCGGCCGCTGGCGGAGATGGCGAGAGCGGTGAAAGCGGGGATGGTGGCGATAATTTCCTCGGAAATTTCTGGGATAATCTTATTGAAACGGCGCCCGAGGAAGACGCCGTCGAAAGTGGTGACGAAATTGAGGACGCCTCCGCCGGCGAAGATCTCTTCTCTGACGACGAAGCTCCATTAGACGATGAGTTTGACATCTTCACCGATGATGACGATGAGGAAGAAGAAGTGTTCATCGGCGAAGAGGAAGAGGAAGAGGAAGATGTATTCGAAGATTAGCGGTTCTTAAGTCGATCCGCTGAGTTCGAAAAAGCAATCTGCCGAGAGAGCCACATCCTCCGGATTGCATGGTGAAATGATTCCCGAACATGTATTTTTCTCTCGCCACCCAAACGCCCATATGGTTGCGCCAACTCACGATCTTGAACGAATAAATAGTTACACGCCAAGTTAACGGAGAACCGCAGTGTCGTCGGCGTCGAGATCGGCTGTCGAGCCGTGCCATGCGGTTTCGTGTTTTTCGATGATGTGGTAGCGATCTGCCGGACAGGGTGGATTTCCGATATTCTATTGATCACCTAAATGGCAGGTCATACCGTCTTATAAATTTTTGGCAAGCTGACGGCATTGGCGGTGTAAACGGTATAGAGCGTGAAGCTCTCATTCTGTCTGACTTGCGTATACAGTTTAGTGAAAGCGTTGCTGGCCTTGCCCGGATAGAATCCGAAGGTCTCTTCGGTACCGCAAGATTTCGCCTTGGCAAGCTCGATGGAGAAATAGGATTGTACTCCTTGCTTCACCGGAGAAAGCCCGGCCTCGGCGCAGATCAAGAATTTGCCGTCATCGGAGCTTTGTTTACCTTCTTGGAGGCGGATTCTAACTCCGTTTGCGGGTTATCGCCGCGCGCGCTGCGCGCCATACGGCAAATTGGCGATGCGGGCGAACTCTCCGGTGGCGAAACCTGCCGGGTCTTTGAGCCAATCGAGAAACATGCCAGTTCCGTCCTGTCCCCAGAATATCTCGCCGTCGGCGACGAAGGTCGGAACGCCGAAAACGCCTGCTGCTAGTGCTTCGTCGGTATTGTCCTTTAGCGCCTGTTTAATTTCGGACGCGGTGATTTGTGCATCGCCGTCGGCGAGCCCAAGCTGTGTCGTCAAACGGCGCCATCCGTCGGCGCCCTCCACATCGCCGCCTTCGGCGTAAATGAAATTGAAGATTTCGTTGATTGCAGCACTGTCTTCGCCTAACGCCACGGCTAGCCTGAGCGCTTTGAGTGGATTAAACGGGTGCACCGGTGGCAGCTTGAATGGAATGTTGCGCTGCCCCGCCAGCCAGTGGCAATAGCGATAGGTGTGGCGTCGCTTGGCCGGTATTTCGGCTGGACCAAGGTGACCCCAATGATTGAGCAGGCCGGCGAATAGAACCGGCCGATATGAGATTTCCAGGCTATTAGGCAGCCGATCCATATCCTGCCATTGCAGATAGGCAAAGGGAGAAATGAAATCGAAATACCAGACCGCCTTGGTCATGAGTTTTTCGCGTGTTTCATGCTGTCATCGATTTCAAGACCCGGCCTGGCTGGCGCAATCGATGCACAGTACCGCGAAGGGAAGGGCGGCCAGTCGCTTGGCGCCGATATGCTTTGCACAATTGTGGCAGGCGCCATATTCGCCGTCTTTAATGCGCTTTAAGGCGGCGCGGATTTGCGCGATTTCGTCAAGCGCGGCACCTTCCAGCCCTTCGAGCACTTCGTCGCCGGATATTTCTGACGCTCGCTCCTCCCAATCCTGACTATGAGCGGATCGCAGGTCGCCCTCGAGACCGGCAACACGGTGCTCTAGGGAGGCGAGTCTCTCCTTGAGCTGGTTTTGGAGCTCTTGGTGGTCTGTCATGCCGGTTTCTTTCTTTGGCTGGGGCCACGGAGTGAATAGGTGATACGTGGGAACATGATACCCGAATTCAATATTGTGCACCAAGCAAGCTGCCAAATAGGGTTCGACAGCCCTGCAGCGGCAGAATAGATTTTCCGCTCACGCTCTCATCACAGGTGGCCAGGAGAAACCGAATGGCGAGTAATTCAGAAGCCGTGTTGAAGCGGCTGGCCAATGAAGCCCTGATTATCCGCCGGAACGTTTGGCGCGCCTTTCATGCCGCCGGCTCAGGGCATATCGGAGGCTCTAGCTCGGCGGCCGACCTGTTGGCGGCGCTTTATTTCCATTATTTGAATTTGCGCCCCGAAGAGCCGGAATGGCCGGAGCGCGACCGTTTCGTCCTCTCCAAGGGCCATGCAAACGGTGCGCTCGCCGCCGTGTTGGCGCAGGCCGGATTTTTCCCTGACAGCCATCTGGATGAGTTTTACGGTTATCAGACTCTGATGGGAATGCATCCGGATATCAAACTGGCCGGCGTGGAAATGAGCACCGGCGGACTTGGTCACGGGCTATCCGTCGGCGTCGGCATGGCGCTTGGGGCGCGCCTGAAAAAACGTCAATCTAGAACCGTGGTGATGGTCGGCGATGGCGAATTGCAGGAAGGCTCCAATTGGGAAGCGGCGATGGCCGCTGCCCATCTTAGGCTTTCCAGTCTGACCGCCATTATCGACTACAATAAGGTTCAACAAGGCGGCCATGTGCATGACGTGATGGGGTTGGAGCCGCTTGCTGATAAATGGCGGGCATTCGGCTGGTCGGTGTGCGAATTGGATGGCCACGACATGGCGGAAATTGTCGCGGCGCTCGACGCGCTGCCATACGCGGCGGACACGCCGTCGCTGATGATCGCCCATACGGTCAAAGGCAAGGGCGTCAGCTTTGCTGAGGACACCCATCTCTGGCATCAAAACACAATCACCGATGAAATCTACCAAAAAGCGCTCGACGAATTGGGAGAGCCACTATGATCACCATGTCGGAAAGCGCCGTCAGTCAGGCAGCGGACCAAACACGCCTCGCGTTTGGCCTGGCGCTTACTGAAATGGCGGACCGGGATGATTCGGTCGTCGCCATCTCCGCCGATACCCTGGACTTGATCGGCCTGCGCGGGTTCGTCGGGAAACATCCGGATCGCGTGATCGATGTCGGTATCGCCGAGCAGAATGCTATGGGGATTGCGAGCGGATTGGCGACGGCGGGCATGCGGCCGTTTCTATGCGGCTATGCGCCATTCATTACCGCGCGCTCAATTGAACAATTGCGCAATGATGTTGCTTACGCCCATCAGCGTGTGGTCATCGGCGCAGCAGCGAGCGGAATTTCACTCGGCGTATCGGGCGGTACCCATCATGCCCTCGAAGATTTGGCGTTGATGCGGGCGCTACCGAACATGACCGCCATTGTTCCGGCTGACGTCCACCAGGCGTGGAAGGCGGTTTTTGCCACCAGTGAGATCGACGGGCCGGTCTATATCCGCCTTGGCGGGCGCGTTCCCGAACCGCCGGTGAGCGCTCCGGATGCGGCGTTTCGTGTTGGCCAGGCGGATTGCCTTCGCAAGGGTGGTGACGTGACGATTATCGCATGCGGCTGTTTGGTCGCGGATGCCCTAGCAGCGGCAGACGTGCTCGCCATTGATGGTGTGGCAGCGCGGGTGTTGAATATGCACACCATCAAGCCGCTCGACCGCGATGCGGTGCTGGCGGCGGCAGCTGAAACCAAGGGCATTGTCACCGCCGAAGAGCACCGCATCACCGGCGGCCTGGGCGGCGCGGTGGCGGAATTGTTGGCGCGCGAAAACCCCACGGCTATGCGGATGGTCGGAATGCCCGACGAATTCGCCGTCGTTGGCCCAACCGGCAAGGTACGCGAGGGCTATGGCTTAAGCTGCGCCAATATCGTGAAATTTTGCCGGGAGCTGCTTGCCTAAATCTACCAATGCACCATCGGGTGCCCAGCGACGGGCGAGCGGAAATAGGGGATGCGGGTGCCCCGTAAACTGCCGAGATAAACGGTTTTCAAGTCCGGACCGCCGAAGGTAACACTGGCCATCCAGGGTGCGATGGCGCCGGTGGCGGCTAGCATCAGTTCGGGGGTGACGCGGCGTTCGTAGAATGCTTTTTCCAGGGCGTCCGTGGCTTCTGAATTGCCGTCGTCCAGCAGAATTTGGCAGTCGCCCTCGGGGGTGAGCACGAAGAGCTGATCGGACATGATCAACGTGCCCCACAAATTTCCGAAAGAATCGAAGGCGATCCCGTCCGGGAACCCTTTTCCGAGGTTGGACGGGCCGAATATTTCGCGCCCGGTAAGCGCACCGTCTTTGCCCACGCGGAGACGCGAGACGCGCTTTCCCGTGGTCTCGACCACATAAAGGAATTCCTCTTTGGCATCGAGGCGGACTTCATTAGTGAAGGTGAAGCCGTCGGCGACAATGCGGATGGTGCCGCGGTCGACCAGCGCGACATAGCCATCGTCGACATCCGGAGTAAAGGAGCGCATCCAATTCGTGGCCCGGGTGGAGATGGTGAGCCATAGGCGGTCCTTTGAATCGCGCAGGACGAAATTCACCTTGCCCATGGGTTTGCCGTCGATATTGTCGTGCAACGTCTGGGTTTGCCCGTCGCGGGTCATGCGCTCGAGCAGGTCGGTGCCATAATTTGCGATCAGAAAATCGCCGTTCTCCGCAAAGGCAAGACCGTTCGGCAGGGTGCCCTCGGTAAAGCGCGTCTCTTCATCGTCTGCATCGGAAAACATCGCACGTTCGGTAGAGGTGATGAGCGCCTGGGTGCCGTTAGGTGCGATGCGTACCACGCCACCGCGCGCGTCGGCGCTCCACAGGGTGCCATTTCGCTCTGCAAGGATGCATTCAGGGCGTTGTAGACCTTGGCCGACATACTCGATATTGGCGGGATCGACGTGAAATCCGGCGAGGGGGTTTGGCGCCATATTTGTGACCGCTTCGTGCAGTTTGTTAGTGGAGTTTGGGCGTCTTCATATAAAGCATGCGGTCGGATGAGGTGACGTTGATGTTGGATATTTCATCGTCCCGCAACAGGGTTAGCGGAACCTCTACGCCGGCGCTGCCGAGCGACCAGGTCTTGCGCAGCATGCCGGCCAAGTCGCTGACGGATTCGCCGGCAACGGCGAGGATCACGTCGCCGACCTGAATGTCGGCACTTTCGGCTGGGCCGCCTTCCGCCACGCCAGCGATAAACATGTGGCCGTTTGATTCAGCCGCATAGGCACCGAGCCACGGATGCTGTGGATGCTGGCTTTTACCGAACTTCAGCAAGTCATCGAGGATCGGGTCGAGCAGATCGATGGGGACGATCATGTTGCCCTCGGTCTGGGAATCGTTGTCCTCGACCTGCTGGACGAACAGGGAGCCGATGCCGAGCAAATTTCCATCGCGATCGAGAAGCGCGGCGCCGCCCCAATTTGGATGTGCCGGGGTGGTGAAGATGGCCTCGTCGAGGAGGTATTCCCAATAGCCGGCGAATTCACGTTTGGCCGCGATCCAAGCGCTGAGCGCGTGGCGCAATCCGCCATGCCCGGCAACAATGACCGGATCGCCGGCTTCCGCGGCCTGAGCGTTGCCAAGCGGGATGGGGGGCGAGGATATCTTTGCCAAGGCCTGGACCAGACCGAAGCCGGTATGGTGGTCGTAGGCCACGACGTGGGCCGGGATCGCAGCGCCGTCGTTGGATAGGAGCCATACGGTTTCCGCTTCGGCGATCAGATAGCCGATCGTCAGTACCAAGCCGTCGGCGCGGATCAAGACACCATTGCCGGCGCGCTCGGTGCCGAGAACCTGTGCTGTGAAAGCATCCTCCGGTATTTCGGAGCGCAGCGCGAAAACAGAAGACAGCGCGGCTTTCAGGTCGAACGCGCAGTCTTCCTGTTTCGGCTGATTGGCGGGCGGGATCTGCCACTCCTGATATTCACCTGCCATAGGGCTAGCCAGCCGCTCTCGACGCGGAAGGTGATTTTAATGTTATTGTTTTATTTTTAATGGTTTGTGGGGATGTATTAACAACTGGATTGAGCGGCGTCGCGACCCTCGATGCGGCTTCACGTTCGCCCGGCACCGGGCCATAGAGGGTGGTGCGCTGACGCGGCGTGCGGGCGATGCTTTTGATCAGTTGCTCCATCTGATCAGGCGCCAATTCTTGGCCCCAGGCGGCGCCGGCGGAACGGGTGATGGTTTCGTTCATAAGTGTACCGCCCATATCGTTGGCGCCGGCCTGCAGACATGCGCGGCTGCCATCGGGGCCCATTTTAACCCATGATGTCTGAATATTCTGGATATGCGGATGGAGCGCGAGACGCGCCACGGCATGCATCAAGATGGCTTCGCGGTAAGTCGGGCCTTTGCGCGCGCGACCCTTGAGGTAAATCGGCGCTTCCATATGGACGAAGGGGAGTGGCACGAATTCGGTAAAGCCACCCGTGCGCGCCTGCAACTGGCGCAAGCGCAGCAAATGCCGCGCCCAATGCTGCGGCGCCTCAACATGGCCGTACATGATCGTGCTGGTCGTCCTGAGCCCAACTCCATGTGCAGTTTCCATGACTTCCAGCCACTGGGCGGTATTGATTTTGTCGGGGCAGATGATGGCGCGAATTTCGTCGTCGAGCACTTCGGCCGCCGTACCGGGCAGGCTGCCAAGACCGGCGGCCTTGAGGTCGCCGAGAAACTGATCGAGCGGCACGCCCAGCGTCTCCGCGCCTTGCCACACCTCAAGTGGGGAAAAGGCATGGATATGCATATCCGGCGCCGCGTCTTTCACGGTGCGGCAAATATCCAGATAGGTTTGGCCGGTGTAATCCGGGTGGATGCCGCCTTGCATACAAACTTCGGTAGCGCCGCGCTGCCAGGCTTCGCTAACGCGCCGGGCAATCTCGCTTTGATCGAGATCATAGGGCCGGCCGCGCAAATTCTCACTCATCTTGCCTTTCGAAAAGGCGCAGAACTGGCAGCGGAAATAGCAGATATTGGTGTAGTTGATATTGCGGTTGACGACGTAGCGGATCACGTCGCCGCTGACTTCGGCACGCAATTTATCCGCCGTCTCGCAGACCGCATCGAAACCAGCGCCGCGCGCCTCGAACAGAGTGATGATTTCCGCTTCGCTCAGGTCTTTTCCGTTTGCCGCCTTGGCAAGGGTGTGGCGCAGCTCCGATGTTGGCGCGGGCGGGGCGTGCTTCTCGCTGACCGGCAGGTCTTGCGTCGTGCCTGGGGACCAATCTTCGGTGCGGGCTAGGCCAACGCTGTCACTCGCTTGCAGGATGGCGGTGTGCATGGCCGGTGCGAGCCAGCGACTGGCGTTTCGCGAATAGGTCGGGTAGAGCGCCAGGCGCTCACACAGGCGCTTGCCGCTATCGGCGGTCTGTTTGGCCAGTGCATCAAGATGCGGCCAGGGCGCTTCAGGATTGACGAAATCCGGCGTCACCGGTGAAACTCCGCCCCAATCATTGATCCCGGCGCCGATCAGCGGCGCAAGGCCACCGGGGCTGAGATTGGGCGGCGCCTGGATGTTCATCTCGGCGCCGAAGATCAGGCGCGCCGCGGCAATGGTCCAGCGCAGCTCATCAAGATCTGGCTCAGGCGCCGCCGCCATGCGTGTTCCCGGCTTGGCGCGGAAGTTCTGTATGATGATTTCCTGAATATGGCCGTAGCGCGCGTGGAGTTCGTTTATCGCCAACAGGGATTCAACTCGCTCCAAGCGCGTCTCGCCGATACCGATCAGAATGCCAGTGGTAAACGGCACCGCCGCTTCACCGGCGAGGCGCAAAGTTTCGAGGCGCACAGCAGGATGCTTGTCCGGTGAGCCGTGATGCGCCATGCCTTTTTGGCAGAGGCGCTCGGACAGGCTCTCCAGCATGATACCTTGCGACACCGATACCGCGCGCAGCGCCGCTACATCCTCCGCCGTCAGAATCCCCGGGTTGAGATGCGGCAGCAGGCCGGTTTCGTCATGCACCAGTTTAGCGACGGCGGCCAGATAAGAGAGCGTGGTCTCATGGCCCAACTCCTCTAATTCGCGGCGTGCCACGGAATAGCGCAGCTCCGGCTTGTCGCCGAGCGTGAATAGGGCTTCCTTACATCCAGCTTCAGCGCCAGCGCGAGCGACCGCCACGACTTCATTTGGCGTGAGATAGGCGCGCTCACCTTTTTTGGGCGGATGGGCGAAGGTGCAGTAATGGCAGACGTCGCGGCACAGCTGCGTCAGTGGGATAAAAACCTTGCGCGAATAGGTGATGAGATCGCCATGTGCGCTGTCGCGCAGCTGAGCGGCCTGACCCTCGAGTTCGTCGCGCGGCAAGGCGCTAATTCTGCGCAACCATTCTTCGCCAGACGCTCTGGCGGGAGTTATTTTTGCTATGCCGTTCATGCCGTCGCCGCTGCCTTCATGCCAGATTCACCCTGAATTTCTTGGAGGCGTGCAGCAATTCCGCTGCCACCCAGATAGATATAGGTCTCGGTGCTCAGCGTGTCCGCCGGCCGTGCGAGTAGTTCCGCCAGATCATCCGGCGTGTCGATATCGAGCCCGAGCCCGGGCAAGGCGCATATCACCGGCTCAATGCCGGCCCGCCGTGCCGTATAGAGATGCGGGAAAAAACTGTTGTCGCCGAAGCGTAGCGCCACGCAATCAGGCGGCGAGCAGACCACGCAGTTCGAGCCCTGCTGGTCGCGCGCCGGAACGATCGTCATAGCTGGCGCAGGTGAATGCGCGGCAATCACTTGTTCGAATTCCGCTGCAGTCGCCAGCGGCACATCGCCGGGGACCTGCATGATATCCGTTACGCCGCGCGCCATCAGTTGGGAGATACCATGCGCTACGGCCTCGGTTTGGCCGCTATTCTGGTCTTCGCTGATGGTCTCGGCGCCAAAACGGCGCGCCAGCACATCGGCCGCTGGGTCGCGCGTGATCAGTGCGATGCCGTCGAGCGATGGCGTATCCGCGAGGGCGGCGAGGACATCGCTCAGCATCGCGCGGAACAGCTCACGCCGTTCATCAGCGCTCAACACGGGTGACAGACGCGCTTTGGCGCCGGCCAAATCTTTAACGGGAACGACCGCCCACATCAGCGCTAAACCAAGCCCACGCACAAGGAAAATTGTCTTTTAATTCTCAAACCTTATCAGCCCAGCCGGAGGGTTCAGGCGATCAAGTGACGCTATGAAAAAGGCGGCGTTCTGTCAAACGAGCCGTGCGCTTGGCGCTGTTTTTCTCATCTCTGCTTTTCTCCGCCACCTGAGGAAAAAGTTAGATTCATTAACACGCAAATTTCATGCGGTTGTTGCTTGGCGCCGCGGACCCATCGGTCTCATTCGCCCAGGGTTTTCTCCAATGCGTCGATAAGGAAATCCACATGCTCGATTTTCATGCATAACGGTGGGCGGATTTTCAATACGTTTCCATAGCGGCCAGCCGAGCCGATTAAAACGCCTTGATCGCGCATGCCATTGCAAATGCGGGTCGCGGTATCCGAATCAAGGCGCGTCGGGTCGTCAGGATTACGCAGTTCGACGCCGATGAAGAGACCGGCACCGCGCACCTCGGCGATGATCGGAAAACGCGAGGCGAGCGCAGCCAGGCGATCTCGCAATGCGGCACCGATCAGGCGCGCGTTCTCCTGCATACCCTCTTCCGCGATCACATCGAGCACGGCGAGACCCGCAGCGGCTGCCACCGGATTGCCGCCGAACGTGTTGAAATAGCCGACATCGTCGCAGAACGCGGTCAATTGCTTGGGCCGTACGGCCAGCCCCGCCATCGGATAGCCATTGCCCATCGGTTTGCCAAGAGTGACGATATCGGGCGTGACGCCGTGACGTCCAAAGCCCCACATATGATCGCCGGTGCGGGCGAAGCCGGGCTGTACTTCATCGGCGATGAATAGGCCGCCGGCCGCGCGCGCGGTCTTGACGGCTTTCTTGATAAAGCCCGGCGGGTCGGCATAGACTCCGTCGCTCGAGAAGATCGAATCGCAGATCAACCCAGCGAATGGAATGCGCGCGCGCTCAAGAGAGGCGATGGCAGCGCCCACAGCAGCCGCGAAGCCGCCCGCGATATCTTCACCATGGGCCGCGCGCGATGGCGGCGCGACGAGCCGCACATGGCGCGGCGTGCCCGCGCGTGTGAAGACCGCGGGCGAAATCTCGGTCACTGCGGTTGTGTTGCCGTGATAGGCCGTCTCGGTCACGACGAAGCCGCGCCCGCCGGTCGCGCTCCTCGCGATCCTCATCGCGAGGTCATTGGCTTCGCTACCGGTGCAGGTCAAGACCAAATTAGACAGCGCCTTCGGCAGCGTTGCCTTAAGGCGTTCGGCATATTGCTCGATCACATCCTGCAAATAACGTGTGCTGACGCTAATTTTCGTGGCCTGTGCGGCGATCGCCTCCACCACCCGTGGATGGCTGTGCCCAATCGAGGGCACATTGTTGTAGGCATCAAGATAGCGCCGGCCATCAGCCGCGATCATCCATATCCCTTCGGCACGCACGATATGAAGTGGCGTGCGATAAAACAGGACCGAAGAGGCCCCAAAATTTCTTTTCCGGCGAGCGAGAAGGGTGCGCGTTTCGGCGTAGACCTCGGTGCTGCGCGCGTCGATAAAAGCATTTTGCGAGAGAATTTTGTGGGGCTTCGTTTTCATGTCGTGCCTTGTTGTCTTGGGTTTAACCGAAGCGCAGCAGATAGCGCTCAGCCAATTCGCAACTTACGTCGCAAAAGCCTGGGCCTTGATGGCGCGCGAGCAGCGTGTCGGCGTGCGAGCCGAACCAGGCGAACAAAGTCAGCCGCCGCATCATGATTAAGGTCCAGAGTTCCGTCTCCTCAATTTTCGACAAGGTCCGAACCCGACGATAGCCCTCGACAGGCGTCCATCAGTTCGGGCACTTCTGGGTGGTGCTCGAAAAAAGTGACCGCGGTTGCCGCATCGTAGAGGAACCAGCCGAGCCCACAATCGTCGAAATCGATCACTCGCACGTCGCCATCATGGATGAGAAGATTGGCCAATCGGAAATCTGCGTGGATCAGGCCATATCGATCGGGCGCTTTGCCCAGGCGGGCGAGCCGGCGCTCAATCGTATCGACCGCGCGCGTCAAAAGCCTGTGCGACTCTGGTGTGACGCCGGGGCCTTCTGCCCAGGGGCCCCAATTGGGCGTTGCGCCATGGGAATGCTCGAAATCCCAGCTCAGCCGCTCAAAGAAGGATGGCCGAGCCCAGTGCTCGCTATGGATATGGGTGCGGGCCGCGACTTCACCGAGCTGTTTGAAAGGTTCGCGCAAATCCTCGTCTTGAGCTGGCTCTTTGCCTTCGATAAAATCGAACAGGACACAGTGGCGCGAACCTCGAAGCACCGGTTCGGCAACTGTCTGGATGTCCTCGCCATCGAGCCCGGGGATAGCCTGCGGGGTCTTGACCCCGGCCTCTGCCTGTAGTGCCCGCATCCACGCGAGTTCGGTCTTAATGCCGTTGATCGTGTGGTAGCCTTCTCGGTGCACCCTGAGGACCACCGGCGTGCCGGCGTCCTCAGGCGCTACCAAATAGGTTGAGTTCTCTGAGCGGTTGAGCAGGCGGAGCGCCGCGCCTTCAAGGCCCCAACGCAGCAAGGCGACACGGGCGAGGCTGTCGATCTGATCATCATGGCTCGGCGTGATAATCCCGCTCCTGCACTTCCTGGTAAGCTGTCATAGGCCACCCAAGCATGACCCGATTTAGCAAACTCGCAACCGCTCGCCGCACGCGACGTTGCGCGGGTGCAGAAATCTGAATGTTCGCCATATCTGGCCTATTATATCAGCGTCGGCAAAACGGATGTCGATATTGGCCGCCATTGAACGTCTATTTAATGTAGAGCAACTCGAAACCAAAGGAGATAGACAGTGGCGCAATTCATGATGCTGTTACACACCGAGCCCCCGACTGAGGGTGCGTATACCCCAGAGGAGATTCAGGCGGTGGTGCAAAAATATCAGCAATGGAGCGAGAAGATGGGCGCAGCGGGCAAGCTCGCCGGCGGCAACAAGCTGGCCAATAACGCCGGCAAAGTGCTGCGCGGAGCGGACAATGTATCGGTCGTCGACGGCCCGTTTGCCGAGACCAAGGAGGTTATCGGCGGATACTTCATTTTGGAGGCTGCAGATTACGCCGAGGCTGCCGAACTCTCGAAATCCTGCCCGCATCTTGCGTTCGGCGGGGCGATCGAACTACGGCAAATCGAAAGCATGTAGCGCCTATGGCGGAGACCGAAGCGCGCGACGTCTGTGGCCTTGTCGATCATCTGTTCCGGCACAGCGCCGGACGGATCGTTTCGTCGCTGACGCGCGTCTTCGGGGCCGCTGACCTCGAACTCGTTGAGGATGCTGTTCAGGAGGCGCTGGAAAAGGCGTTAAAGCACTGGCCGTTCCGCGGCATCCCGGAAAATCCAGGCGGCTGGCTGTTTGCCGTTGCCCGCAACGCCGCCCTCGACCGGGTGCGGCGCAGAACGCGCCATGCCGACGCGTCGGATCAGGTGGTGGCGCTGATGGAAGTGAAACTCGCGCACATGATCGAACCGGTTTTGTCGCGCGAAATCGCCGATGATCAATTGCGCATGATGTTCACCTGCTGCCACCCCGATATTCCGACCGACGCCCGTGTCGCGCTAACGCTGAAGACGATCGGCGGGTTCGGTGTCCGCGAAATCGCCCACGCATTTTTGGCTGAAGAGCAAACCATCGCGCAGCGCCTTGTCCGCGCAAAGCGGCGCATCCGCGAACAACGGATCCCCTTTGCGATCGCCGAGCCCGAGATGCTTGCGGAGCGGCTCAGTTCGGTCCTCGACGTGCTCTATTTGATGTTCAACGAGGGCTACAATGCAGGAGACGGCGACCTCGTTGTGCGGCGTGACGTCTGTGCCGAGGCCCTGCGCCTGGTTGAGATAATCGTGGCGCATCCCGAAACCGGAAGGCCTGAGACCCACGCTCTTGCGGCGTTATTTTGCTTTCAAGCGGCGCGCTTCCCGGCTCGTCAAGGACCCTCCGGCGATCTTCTCCTGTTATCGGAGCAGGACCGCAGCAGCTGGGACGGTGCACTGATTGAGCGTGGCGCTCGGCACATGGAATGCGCGGCGGCCGGCGACATCCTAACTAGTTTTCATCTTGAAGCAGGCGTCGCCGCCTGCCATGCCGTGGCGCCGTCATTTGAAGAGACCGATTGGCGCGCCATCCTCAGATTCTACGATCAGCTGGTCCAACTGGCCGATTCGCCGATCTTTACCCTCAACCGCAGCGTTGCGGTGGCCATGATCGAGGGTCCCGCGGCCGGGCTCGCCGTCCTCGACGGCATCGTCAACCATCCGGCGCTCGCGCGCTACTACCTGCTACCGGCGACGCGCGGCGAGTTCTATCGGCGCCTAGACGAGCCGGGAGAGGCCGGCCGCTGTTTCGAAGATGCGCTCCGGAACACAAAATCCGCGCCGGTTCGACGGCATCTGGAGCAACGCATTGCTGCGCTTGCGGCCATGGATGAAAGCTGAAATTTGATTTTCGGCGCTTCGATCGCCCACTTCTGGTGAGCCCATCCCACTCATGAAACCTAGCACCCCCATTGACTACTGAGCCCGAATCGATGGGCCTCCGTTATTGGTCAACGGCAGAATTAATCGGGTGATATTGCGAAAAGAGATTGATTGGCACTAGTTGAATAGTCCAGTTTGGACATGGGCGCACCGACCGCTATTGGCAATTTGAAATGCAGGGATAGGCTAGGCGGCGACGCAATAAGAATACGCCAACACGGGGGAGCACATGAAAATTACGGTTATCGGCGGCACAGGTCCGCAGGGGAGTGGATTGGCGCAGCGCTTTGCGTTGGCCGGCGTGGATGTGATTGTCGGCTCACGGGATGGAGCGCGTGCTCAATCTATTGCGGCGGAACTTATGGCCCCGCTGGAAGGCGCACCGGGCTCGATTACCGGCATGGACAATTTCTCGGCCGTTCAGGCGGCGGACGAAATTGTTATTCTGGCGGTGCCTTATGGCGGGCATGACGCGACCCTGGAAGGCATCCAGAGCGGGCTCGCGGGCAAGATACTCGTTGATATCGTTGTGCCATTGGCGGAAGGGAATCCGAAGAAGGCAGCGATGCCGCCGGCGGGCTCGGCCACTGAAGCAGCGCAGGCTATGCTGGGGAAGGATATTCCCGTGGTTGGGGCGCTGCATAACGTATCGGCCCATGTGCTCGCCGATCTGAAGCAGGAAATAAACTGCGATATTCTGGTTTGCGGCAACGATCTCGAAGCTAAGAATAAGGTGATGGCTCTGATCGAGCGGCTCGGCGTGACATGCTATAATTGTGGACTGGCAGAAAGCGCGCGCTGCATCGAAGCGCTGACGCCCATTTTGATTAGATTAAACATGTCGAAATCGACGCCGTTCAGACATGGCGGTGTTAAGATTTGGGCGGAATAAGGAGACGATAGAATGGAATTCGCGTTCACCTTTCGAGGCGATCTAGACAAGAAACGTGTCGTTGCCATTTGCCGCCAGGGAGAAGCCGCCGGTTTTGATTATTCATGGTTCTTCGACACTCATATTTTGTGGCGCGATCTTTATCCGCAAATGGCCGTGGCGATGGACCACACCTCCAAACTGCGCTTTGGGCCGTGCGTGACCAACCCGCAGGTGCGTGAATGGTCAGTTGCGGCCAGTCTGTTCGGCGCGCTTGCGGTGCAAAGTGATGGCCGCTTCGACCTTGGCGTCGGACGCGGTGATAGCTCGGTGCGAGTGGTCGGCAAACGCCCGGCGACGGTGGCTCGGATGGAACAATTTTGCGATACCATGAAAGGGCTGGTGCGCGGCGATAGCGTCACCTATGACGACCGGCCGGAGCCCGTTTCGTTCGATTGGACGGGCGGCTATGAAATGCCGGTCTGGGTGGCCGGTTATGGCCCCAAGGCGCTCGCCTCAGCCGGGCGCATCGGCGACGGACTGATCGTGCAATTAGCCGAACCGTCTTTGTGTCAATGGATGGGCGATGCGGCCAAAGCCGCTGGCACAGATGCTGGGCGCGATATGAGCAAGTATCGCGTTATGGCGTGTGCGCCAGTTTGGGTCGGCGACAAAAAGAAAGGCATGGCGCAGACCAAATGGTTCCCTGCGCTGGTCGGCAATCATATCGCCGATATCCTGAAATGGTACGGCTCGGACACCAAGGAGGTGCCGGAAGCATTGACTGCCTATGTCCAGAAAAGAGAGGGATCAGGGGCCGACGAAGGATATGATTATAAACAGCATACCCAGATGGACGATGAGAACAGCTACTATGTCACCGACGATACCACCGAGGCCTTTTGCCTAGTCGGCCCGGCGGAAGCCCATGTGGAGAAATTGCGCCGCCTCGAAGCCGCGGGCGTGACGCAGTTCAATATATATTTATGCAGCGGTGAGGAAGAACGCCAAATCGCGGAATATGGCGAACATATTATCCCGCATTTTCGCTAATCACAGCTGTCTGCAGGAGTAAATTGATGGAATTCGGAATCGCTTTCAAAGGCGACTTAGAACACAAACGCATGCTTGCCATTTCACGCCAGGTCGAGGCTGGCGGGTTCGATTATATCTGGTTCTTCGATTCCCACATTATCTGGTCCGATGCCTACACTCAGATCGCCGCCAGCATGCAGCATACGGATCGTGTGCGATATGGCCCGTTGGTGACCAATCCGAAAGTACGCGATTGGTCGGTGGCGGCGAGCGTATTTGCCACGCTGAATCGAATGAGCGACGGGCGCATGGATATGGCGATCGGGCGCGGCGATAGCTCGATGCGGGTAATGGGTAAAAAGCCGGCAACGCTCGCTACTCTGATCGAAAGTGTCGAGGCCATCCGTACCATGACGCGCGGCGAGACCTACACCTATGACGGCAGCCCAAATCCAGTATTTATGGATTGGACCGAGGGTTATAATTTGCCGGTGTGGATCGCGGCCTATGGCCCGAAGGCGCTCAAAGTGGCGGGCGAACATGGTGACGGCTTGATCATTCAGCTTGCCGATCCGGGCCTTTGCCAATGGTTCACCGAGCAGGCCAAAGCAGGCGGCGAAGCCGCCGGGCGCGACATGTCGAAATTCCGCGTACTTGCCTGTGCGCCTGTGTGGATCGGTGACGTCGAGAAAGGAGTGCAGCAGACGAGCTGGTTCCCCGCCGTTGTCGGCAATCACGTCGCCGATATCGTCGAGAAATACGGCAAGGATACCGACCTGGTGCCCGACAGCCTGACCAAATTCATCGAGACACGCCAGGGCACGGGTGCGGATGAAGGCTATGATTACCGCAAACATGCGGTGAAGGATTCCGACAATCTCTATTATGTGAACAATGCGGTCACCGAATCCTTTTGCATCGTCGGGCCGCCGGAAGCCCATGTGGAAAAACTAAAAAAACTCGAAGCTGCCGGGGTGACACAGTTCACCATCTACCTGACTCAAGGGGACGAAGAGCGTCTGGTGGCGGAATATGTCGATAAAGTTATTCCGCACTTTAGGTGACAGCCCACGTGAATGCCCATGAGATTAAGAACGCAGCTCAATAGAAAAGGATAGGGTTCATGGAATTCGGCATCGCATTCAAAGGTGAAATGGAGTCGAAACGGACGATCGCCATCGCGCGGCAGATAGAAGCCGCGGGATTCGATTATTGTTGGTTTTTCGATTCTCACATATTGTGGGCCGATCCCTATCCTACGATCGCGCTTTGTATGGAACATACCGAGCGTTTGCGCTTTGGCCCGTTGGTGACCAATCCAAAAGTGCGCGATTGGTCGGTCGCCGCTAGCCTGTTCGCCACACTGTCAAATATTAGCGGCGGGCGGTTCGATATCGCAGTGGGGCGCGGCGATAGTTCCATGCGGGTCATGGGCAAGAAACCAGGGACAATTGCCTATACCGCGGAATTCTGCGAAGCCGTCCGGGCAATGGTATCCGGCAACTCTTATCAGTATGACGAATGTCCTGCGCCGGTATTCATGGATTGGGTCGAAGGCCATGAGCTTCCGGTATGGGTCGCAGCGTATGGGCCAAAAGCTTTGAAAATGGCGGGCGAGGTCGGCGACGGACTGGTTGTCCAACTGGCGGACCCGGGTCTGTGCAGCTGGTTTTCCGAGCAGGCGATTTCAGCCGGCAAGGCGGCAGGGCGCGATATGAAAGATTACCGCATCTTATCATGCGCGCCGGTATGGATCGGCGACCGTGACATGGGTGTCCAACAGACTAAATGGTTTCCGGCGCTGGTCGGCAATCATGTCGCCGATATTGTCGAAAAATACGGTAGCGAATCTGATTTGGTGCCGCAGAGTTTGACCGATTATATCGACCGCAGGCGCGCCGGCGGGGCCGGCGGTGACGCTTATAATTACCGCCAGCATGCCGATAAGGATTCAGACAATACCTATTATATTACACCCGAGATCGCCGAATCATTCAGTATCATCGGGCCGGTTGAAAAGCATGTTGAAAAAATCAAACAGCTTGAGGCCGCCGGCGTTACGCAGTTTACAATCTATCTGACCAACGGGTCGGAAGAGCAGATCGTTGCCGACTATGGCGAGCATGTGATTCCGCACTTCAGCTAGATTTGGTGAGCGCGATCGCGAAGGCGAAAACTTCCTTCGCGAGATTGTTCTTGTCGTCCAGTGTTGCCATGACCGAAGGTGTGATCAGGGTGCTGAGACCCAGGTCGCGCACGCTCTTTTCGAGTGTCGCGTCGGCCGGGTCAAGGACGAAGCCGTCGATCAGCTCGCCGTAATGGCGAGCGACGGACTCGGCACTAACCGCGACGCCTAATTCCTGCATCATTTTGGCTGTTGGCCCTTTCAGCGCTGCGCCGCCGATGATTGGCGACACCGCAACGATCGGCGCCGTGCAGTCTCTTAGCGCTTGTTTTAGCTCCGGCAGAGCGAGGATCGGATCGATGCTGATGAAGGGGTTGGAGGGGCAAATGATAACCGCGCGGAGCGTGGGCGCCGACAGCGCCGCGAGGATTTCAGGGTTGGCCCGCGCGCTGACGGCGCCGTCATAGCGAAATCCACTAACGACCGGCGTGCATTTTTCGCGGACAAAATAATGTTGCAGGGCGAGAGGGCCGGCTGCGGTGTTCACCAGGGTACGCACCGGGTCGTTGCTGGCCGGTAAGATGCGTGCCGCGATTCCAAGGCGCGTGCAGATGTCGGCGGTGATGCTGCTCAGACTGTCTCCGGCGCGCAGACGATGGCTGCGCGCTACATGCATGGCGAGATCGCCATCGCCCAAGTGAAACCAGGTCTCACCGCCGAGGCCCGCCAAAGCGTGCATGAAGGTTGGCGTATCTTCGGCGCGGCCCCAGCCGGTTTTGGGATTGGCGAGGCCTGACAGGGTGTAGGTCAGGGTATCGATATCCGGGCATATGGTCAGGCCGAGATGCTCGAAATCGTCCCCCACATTGGCGGCGATAGCGAGTTCCGCCGCTGGCAGGTGGTGGGATAGGCCGAGTGCGAGTTTGGCGCCGCCGACGCCGCCGGAGAGCGCCAAGCAGGTGATGGGTCGTGAAGGGTCTACCGCGGCGTTCACCTGAAGAGGTCTTCCGCCTCATCGCGGACGAGAGTGGATGCGTTGCCTTGCTCGTTGGAACGTTCCAGGCCGCGCACGAGGACGACAGGCAGGCCTTCATCTCCCTGGCCCTGAAGGATCGACGCAGCGGCAGCCAGTTCGTCGCCCATCCCGACAATGGAAACCATGAGCGGCCGGCCGTAGAGATCTTCCTGCCCACGCAAATCCTGCACCGATTCTAAGCCCGATGTCCCGATCGCGATTCCCACTGTGCCGACGCGCCAGGCACGCCCGACACTGTCATTAATGACGATCGCCACACTCTTGCCAAAGCGGGCGAGGATCTCGGCGCGCAATTTGGTGCAAGTGCCGTCCGGGTCGAGCGGCAGCAGGAGAACGCATTGGCCATCATTGTTGGGCGCGACGTTGGAACTATCAATACCCGCGTTGGCAAGTACGAAACCAAGCCTGTGAGCGACGATCAGCACGCCTGGACGGTGGCGCAAGATTTCGCTCGATTCAGAGAGGATCAGTTCAACGAGGCGTGGATCCTTGTCAGTCTTTTGCCCGAGTTTGATTGCCTCTGCGGAAGGTTCTACTTCGTCCAGAACGGCATAGCGTCCCTCAGCCTTGGAGACGATTTTCTGTGCGATGACGAGCACGTCGCCGTCGCGCAATTCTTCGCCGGCCCGGTCCACGCTGCTGCCGATCAAGCCACAGAGATCGTCGCCCGGTTCAACGAGTGGGATGTCAGGTAGGGCGATAAGCGACAGGCGATTTGGCATCAACGTGAATTCCGGTTGGACTGACTAGGGTTGCGGCACAGAGTTACTGCGGTGGCGTGAGATTTCCCCAGCTCGTAACTTTCCGCATTTGAATAGCGATCACCGGCAGCGCTGCCAACTGCATATTCCTCAGTTGTGGATATTTGCCGCACAGACGCTCCTGGGCCGTGCCATGTTCGCTTCCGTCGGTCAGGATAACGGCTTGCCCGCGCACCATCAGCCACCCCAGTTTGGACCAATCCACATCGTCGTAATGGTCTACCGTGAGCGCCACGGATGGGTTTTCGGCGATATTGCGCAGGCGTTTGAGGTCGGCGCCCAGTTTCGGCTTTTGGTCGATCGTGATGTAGACCCGCGTCTCCATGCGGACGAAACAAACCGGCACAAGATGCGGTGTGCCATTCTTGTCGGCGGTGGCCAGGCGAGCGACGCGATGCGTATCCAGAAAGGCCGCTTCTTCTGGCTTCAACATGCGAGTGCCAATGGAGGCGTCGTCCACGAGAGTACTATGTTCAGGCGGCGGATGCCGCATCTTTGAAACGCCGCAACGCGTCGAGATGCTGATCGAGCGAGGAAAAGCCGGCGTTCATGGTGTTTGCGGATATATGGGTGGCGCCGTTCTCCTTCCATGCCTTGGCATCGGCCGCCCATTTATCGGGCGTCGTTCCGGCAACAACGTTGAAACTTTCAATACCGACATCAGCTGGGTCACGCCCAGCTTCTTCGATATAGCCGCGAAACTTATCGAGCTCTGCCTTACCGGCATCGTCCAGTTGGAAAATTGGGAACCAGCCGTCGCCGATCCGGGCAATGCGGCGCATGACGGCTTCTGCATGACCACCTAGCCAGATCGGGATGGGCTGCTGCGGCGGCAGCGGGTTCAGACCGGCATCGGTGATCTTGTGCCACTTGCCCTCAAACGTGACGAGTTCGCTGCACCATAGGGCGCGCATAACTTCGATTTGTTCTTCCGAGCGCTTGCCACGATCGGCAAAATTCATGCCGAGCGCTTCATACTCGACATGGTTCCAGCCGATGCCGACGCCGAGGCGCAGGCGGCCCTCGCTCAAGATATCGATGGCGGCGGCTTGTTTGGCGACCAACGCGGTTTGCCTTTGCGGTAGGATGATGATGCCGCTCGCAAGCTCTATCTTTTGCGTGATGCCGGCGAGAAATCCGTAGAGGACGAATAGTTCGTGAAAACTATCGGTGTGCTTGTACGGGCCCTTGAGGTCGTGCGTCGCGGCGTTACCGCCCAGTACATGATCGAAGGTCAGGATGTGATCGAAGCCCATTTCCTCCACAGCCTGCGCATACGCTTTGACCGCGCCCGGATCGGCGCCGATTTCAGTTTGCGGTAAGACGGCTCCAATACGCATTCATATCCTCCGGAGTTGAGTTTAAATTTCGCGTTGATGGGCGCGAGGCTTATCACATATAAAGCCCGGCAGCCACGCAAGGAATCTGTTGAATTGCGCCGCTGTGTATTTACAAGGCGGTCGTCGATAGGCAGGCTAGGTCGCTGAGCTGGCTTCGAATTTGGAGCGGGCTAACGAAATCTTTAGAAATGAGGTTGGAAATGGCAGATAGCGAAGCGTGGCGCGGCAAAGTCGGCGGCATGAGCGAAGCGGAAGCGAGCGAGTTCCTGTCAGGGAATACGGTTTGCCGGCTCGGATGTCTGGATGGAGATGGGTGGCCCTATGTCGTTCCGATTTGGTACGAGTATAGCGATTCAGGGTTTTATATTATCCCGCGCGAACGGTCGCTATGGGCAAAATATATCCAGAACGATCCGCGTGTTTCGCTGTGCATCGATGAGGCCGAGGGTCTCCGCAAAGTGATGGCGAAAGGCACGGCAGAAATTCTTGAGAAGCCCAATATCGGCGGGAAATGGGTCGAAATCGCGACCCGTATGTCGGTGCGCTATCTCGGCGTCAACGGCCCGAGCTACCTGGCGCCAACACTGCCGGAGCCGCGCTGGCTAATCTTTGTGCGCCCCGACAAGTTGACGACATGGCAGGGCGTCGATTGGGCAAAGAAATACAAGACCACGAATTGGGATTAGCGCTCTATTGCAGTAGCGGAAGAATATGGCGGAGAAGAACGAATTCACACTGATGCGGCGCGGAATGGACGCGCTCGGCATGGCTGTGTTCTGGGCGCGGCCGGAAGATGGCGAAATCGTCTATGGCAATCAGGCGGCTCTGACGCTGCTTAACTGTTCCGAGCAGGATTTGCTTAGCCGCCGCATGCCGGACATCGATGTGATTTTTGGCCCCGGCGGATGGCGTGAATTTGTTGCAGAATTGCGAGAATCGCACGCTCATGAACGCCAAGCCGTTCTTCTCGATGCGCGGCAACGTCCGCTGCTGGTTAATCTCGACAATTCAATCGTCGCCCTCGATGAAGCGGAATTGGTGTTTTATTTTGCCCGTCCGGTCAGCGATAGCCTGGAAACTGCAAGAAGCCTCGAAGCCCAGTTGGCGCTGATTACCGACTCCCTACCGATTCTGGTGGCGCGGGTGGACCGCGACCTTCGCTATACCTATGTAAACAAGGAATACGAGCGACTTTTTGGGCGCTCGCGGACTGAGTTGGTCGGGCACAAAGTCGATGAAATTCTCGGCGCTGGCGACACAGCCGCAACGCAGCCATTCATCAACCGCGCCTTTCTTGGCGAGACGGTGACCTTTGAGCGCTCGCTTTATGTGACCGCATTGGGCAAGCGTGTCCTGCGCAGCACTCTCACTCCGGATACAACAGACGATGGTCAGGTCGTCGGCTATTTTGTACTCGGCCATGACATTACGGCGGAAACCGAAATCCGCGATGCGCGCAAACTAAGTGAGGCGCGCGCGGTCAACGCCAAAAGCCAAATGCTCAACGCCATTGAAAGCATCGCGGCGGGCTTCGCTCTGTTCGATTCCGATGATACGCTCATCGTCTGCAACTCACAGTTCACTACGGCTTTTCCAGAAAACGAAAAGATGATTCGGCCGGGCGTCAAATTCGAAGATATGGTCCGGCGTTATGCCAGCACGATCGACAAATTTCGCTCTGATCGGCCGGCGTGCGAGGCGTTTGTGCAGTCCCGCCTGGATCATTTTCGCCGTTCATCCGGCAGTTTCGAATATTCGACACCAAGCGGTAGTTGGTACCGCGTTACGGATAGCCGCACACAGGACGGCGGCGGCGTGATCGTCCAGGCTGATATCACGGAAAGCAAGATACGCGAGTTGCAACTTTTGGCAGCCAAGGACGAGGCGGATTCGGTTAATCGCATGAAAACCGAATTCCTTGCCAATATGAGCCATGAGTTGCGCACACCGCTGAACGCCATCATCGGCTTCTCCGACATAATCGAAGGCGAAATGTTCGGCCCCGTGACGGTGCCCAAATATCTCGAGTATATTTCCGACATCAAGCACAGCGGTGTGCATTTGCTCGAAGTTATCAACGACATCCTCGACATCTCAAAGGTCGAATCCGGCACGATTATTTTGGATCGCGATAATGTGGATCTGGATGAAGTAGTGGAAACAAGCCTGCGCCTGGTGATGCCCAGGGCCGAACAGAAAAACCTTCATTTGTCCGCCGAAATTGGAGCCGACAGCCCAGTCATGCTCGGAGATCGTCGGCGCATCGTCCAGCTTTTGCTCAATCTATTGTCCAATGCGATCAAATTCACGCCCGAGGGCGGGCGCATCAAAACCCGCGTCGTGCGTACCGGCAGAGGTGGTGTGGATGTATCGGTTAGCGATACGGGGATCGGCATCCAGGCCCAGTATGTCGACAAGATCGCCGATCCATTTTTTCAGGTAGACGGCACACTGGCCCGGCGTCACGAGGGAACCGGGCTTGGCCTTACGCTGTGCAAGATGTTCGTGGAACTGCACGGCGGCAGCCTGATCGTCGCTAGCGAATTTGGCAAAGGGACCGTCGTTACCGCGCGTTTCCCGGCGAGCATTGTGCCGGAGGAACGGGCTGGGGTATTGCTCTCGGCGGCCGACGGCTAGCTGGATATTTTTGACTTTGTCGCGTTCGGTTTTCGCGGCCTCGATTTATTGAGGCGCTCAAAGCCTTTCTCCAGATCGGTGATCAAATCGTCGAGATGTTCCAACCCAGCATGAACGCGCAGACACGGATATTCCGGATCCCAATCGCGTGTCTCACGGATTTTGTGCGGATAGGTCGGGATTACCAGGCTTTCATAACCTCCCCATGAATATCCCATGCCGAAAAGATCGAGGCCGTCGAGCATGGCCGCTACGGCTCTTTCGGAAACCGGATTCAACACGACACCGAATAGGCCTGACGCGCCGCTGAAATCGCGGCGCCATATCTTGTAGCCCGGATCGCTCGGCAAGGCGGGATGCAGAACCCGGGCGACTTCAGGGCGGGCAGCCAACCATTTAGCCAAACGCAACCCAGTTTCGCCTTGACGGGCGAGACGCACCGCAAGTGTCCGCATGCCGCGCAATGCCAGATAGCAGTCGTCGGGTCCGGCGCAGGCGCCGAGATCCTCGAACGCCGCTTTAACTGGCTCAAAATTTTTCTCGGTAACCGTCACCATGCCGAGCATGGCATCCGAATGGCCGACGATATACTTCGTCCCCGCCTGTACCGAAACGTCTACGCCGAGCGCGAACGGGTTGCACAACAGCGGTGAGGCCCATGTGTTGTCCATGATCACCCGCGCGCCGGCGGCATGGGCCACCTTGGCAATAGCCGGTATGTCCTGCATTTCAAAGGTGATAGAGCCGGGTGCTTCGGTAAAAACAACCCGCGTATTCGGCTGCATCAGCTCTTCAATACCGGCGCCGATAAGCGGGTCATACAACGTATGGGTCACGCCGAAGCGGAGCAACAGCCCTTTGACCAACTCGCGGCTTGGGCCATAGGCCGTATCCACCATCAACACATGGTCACCGCCCTTTAGAAAGGCGAGAAGCGCGGCCAGGATCGCCGCTTTGCCCGAACTGAACGCAAAACTACGCCAGCCACCCTCTACCTTGGCGACAGTGTCCTGTAGCGCAAACGTGGTCGGCGTGCCATGGCGGCCATAAAAGACTTGGCCGTATTCGCGTTTTCCGGCCTTCTTGAGAGCAGCGACGGTGGGATATAGGATGGTCGAGGCGTGATATACTGGGACGTTCACGACGCCGCTATGGGCGGCTGCGTCACGCCCTAAAACGGAAAGTAGCGTTTCCACTTCTAAGTTTTTTGTTGTTGCCTTCGCCATGCTTACCATTTCTCCACTCAGGTTCCATCGGTAAATGGTTCTTAACAGAGGCACGAGGGCTCCGCCAGAGTGGGGCGGGCAGGGTGGCCGCCTGGTTTTGGCATGTGACTAGTAATTTTAAAAATTCGGGGTTTAAGACAAGCTTGTGAGTTGGTTAGAGAGAGCGGCGCGACGGCCTTTTGGCGGTGTTTCGCGGCGAATCGGCTTGGCTTTCTTGACCTGTGCGTTGGCCATTCCCTTGGCCCCGACGGTTACACAGGCGGCAGATCGTGGCAGCGAGGAAACATATCGCGGCGTTTACCTGAGAATCGCACCTGCCAATCCAAACGCCAAATCGGATATTGTGTTGGTCAGCTCTGCTCAGGCTTTAAATACGATCCGCAGCGCTCTCGATCTGATTTACGAAAAATCACCGTTCAACGCGAAAACCTTGGATGTGCTGAAATCGCGCGGCGATGTCGTGATTATTTACGATCCTGCGTTTCCAAAATGGTCGCGGAGCGACATCACCTTGGCGGCCTTTTTACCCAATTTTTTTGAACCGGCGCATGGCGCCCCCGGAGATAAAGTGTTTGTCGCTATGTTGGGGCGCTACATCATCAAACATTCGCCGCCCGAAATTGCTGCTGAAGGGATCGTTCATGAATTGGTCGGCCACGGCGTGCAGCATATGCACGGACGGCTTAACAACGGCAACGGCTTGAATATCGAGTGCGAGGCCTCACTCTACGAGTTTCAGGCCTTTCAGGACCTCGGAGTCGATAAATTTACCGACTATATGGTGCAATTTCGGCGTGAGCTTGAGGAGCATCATTGCGATGATTTCAAACGCTTTATGCGCAAGCACAGACCCAAGCTGATGTCCCTTTGGGATGCGCGAGACGTTGATGTCATCAAAATTCTCTCGGTTTTTGACGGCTATGTGGCGCAATTGCCCAATTGACGCTGCTCGCTTAATCTGGCGCTGAAACTTAGCGACGGATTTGGGCATGACCGAGCAGGCGCATTCGCCTTACGAGCCATTAAAATTGGCGTTCGTGCTGTTGCCCAAATATTCGATGATCGCCTTTTCGTCATTGATCGAACCGATACGCCTCGCCAATCGTGAATCGGATGAAACCCTTTTTGAGTGGCTATGTTACTCGCTGGACGGCGCGCCGGTAGCGGCGAGCAATCAAGTGGTAACCCAGGTCGACGGGGCGGTGCGCGATCTTGGCGACGCGGCGTTGACGCTGGTGTGCTCCGGCCTGGACGTGGAGCACATAGAGCCAGGGCGGGTGCTCGGAAAGCGCCTAAGGTATCTGGTCGCGCATGGCCGTATGGTCGGCGCTGCCTGTACCGGTGCGCATATTCTAGCGCGGTACGGCCTATTGGATGGTTTCCGCTGCACCATACATTGGGAGAATATACCTTCCTTTCAGGAAGAGTTTCCCGATGTTGAGGTCACATCCGACATATACGAAATCGACCGCAACCGCTGGACCTGCGCTGGCGGAACCGCAGCGCTGGATATGATGCTACGCTTCATCGCCGATCAGGGCGGCATCGGACTCGCGCGGCGCGTGGCGGAGGTATCGCTGCATCAAGAAATCAGAGGTGGTGAAAACGCGCAACGTCAGGATTTGCGCTATCGCCTCGGCACCGCCAACGCCAAGGTTATCGAGGCAGTTCAGGTGATGGAAAATCACCTCGAGGATCCGTTAAGTTGCCGGCAGTTGGCAGAGACGGTTCACCTTTCCACTCGGCAACTGGAAAGATTGTTCCGCCGTCATTTTGATCAAGCGCCGGGGCAATATTACCTGCGGATACGTCTCGACAAGGGTCGCAATTTGTTGCGCCGCACCGGCCGTTCTATCTTGGATATCGCGGTGGCGAGCGGCTTCACTTCGACGTCACATTTTACCAGATGTTACCGCAAATGTTTCGGCCATACGCCCAGTGAAGAACGCACCAACCAAGCCGAATTGTTCTTGCCGGGCCACGGCTAATGGCAGCATAGCGGGAGGGCCCCCGGGCGCAGTGTCGCTCCATCGCCCAAAATGGTCGCATTAGGCATATTCCTGAACTTCTTCGATGCGATACTAAGCCGCGCAATATCCGTTTCCGTTAGCTTTAGGCTTGACCGGCGATGACCGATTCCGATGACATTGATTTGAATGCGCTTGGTGACGACGAACTTGTCGCGCAGATGCATGATGACCTTTATGACGGCCTCAAAGAGGAAATCGAGGATGGCGTGAACATTTTATTGTCGCGCGGCTGGGAGCCCTATCGAGTACTGACTGAGGCTTTGGTGGAAGGCATGCGCATTGTCGGCATTGATTTTCGCGACGGTATTCTATTTGTGCCCGAAGTTCTTTTGTCCGCCGGGGCCATGAAAGGCGGCATGACGATTCTGCGGCCTTTACTGGCTGAGACAGGCGCACCGTCTGTCGGCAAGATGGTGATCGGCACGGTTAAGGGCGACATTCACGATATCGGTAAGAATTTGGTGTCGATGATGATGGAAGGTGCGGGGTTCGAGGTGATCGATCTCGGGATCAACAATCCCGTGGAGAATTACCTCGCTGCTCTTGAAGAGCATAAGCCAGACATTCTCGGTATGTCGGCATTGTTGACGACCACCATGCCTTACATGAAGACCGTCATCGACACGCTGCAAGAAAAGGGCCTGCGCGATGATTATTTCGTGTTTGTCGGCGGCGCGCCG
>JAQBTG010000043.1 GCA_027624955.1 Pseudomonadota bacterium | reverse complement strand
TCAGCCAGGTCAAGGCGGTCAACAGATATCTCAACGGTGTGAAATACATCAGCGATATCCGCAATTGGGGGGTCGACGATTATTGGGCGACGCCGACGCAGTTCAAAGATCAAAACGGAGATTGCGAGGATTACGCCATCGCCAAATACATGTCGCTCCGCGCCATCGGCTTTCCGTTGGACAAGATGCGCATCGTGGTGGTGCAGGATCAAAATTTGGGTGTCGCGCACGGCATCCTCGCCGTCTATATCAACGGCAAGCCCTATATTCTCGACAATCAGACCAAGCAGATTCTTCCGAGTAAGAAGATTCACCATTACAAGCCGTTCTTTTCGGTCAACGAGAAGTCTTGGTGGCTGCACCGCGGCTAGAGCCTAGCGCGCCACATCATGCCTGACGGGCATATGCCCGACGCGTTTTCACCCCTGGCGCCGTCTTTCCTGCCGGCACAGTTCTTGGATTCATTCGTCGCCGAATTGTTTTCGGCGCCCAAGCGCGCCGCCACCGCCAGCGCTTTGATCGGCGCTCCGCTCGCGTTGGCCTGCCTCGAGGCGCTTGGGCCGGATGCGTTCGCACGCGCCGGTATCGAACGCGAAGCGCTTCTCAAACGCGCCCAGATCGCCGCCGTCTGTTCGCGCCAAGCACGGCGCGGGATATCGGAACTCCTGGCGGCGCTGGACCAACAGAATATCCCCAACCTTGCGATCAAAGGGTTTGCCCACGCCTATGCGCTTTATCCGGCGCCTTATTTTCGCTCCCTGCCGGACGCCGATATTTTGGTCCCTGAGAGTGATCTCGGCGCCCTCACGGCGATCCTGCGCGAACATGATTTTGTGACCCGGACTGACCCCGCCTCGGATCGTGCTTGGGGCGCTTTGACGAAAGCAAGCTTCGCACCAGTCACGCCGCGCGACGGGCCGGAATTTTTTATCGATTTTCACCGCCTGGTCGTCGATTACCCAGCCTGTCACGGGGTGCCAACAGCGGAAATATTTGGCGCTGCGCGTCGTCTAGAAACCGAGAACGGCAACTTGCGCGTGCCCGGCGAAGCGCACATCTTTGCAATTCTGGCGCTCCATGCCTTCCGCGATTTTTACGAGCCGCGGAGTCTGAAAGCTCTGTTCGATGCGGCGCTCTTTATGTCGCGCCATGCGCCGGACTGGTCCGCCGTCGAATCCATGGCCCGGCGTGGGAAATTTATCAGCCGCACGCTTTTCTACCGCGACCTTCTGGCCGAGATCGGTATCGGTGGAACTGAAGGCCTTTTCGCCGGGCGATTTCTGACCGCTGCGGGACAGCGCCTGGTGAGCCGGGTGGCCGGCAACATGCGCTCGTTGACGTTGCTGCATCTGCCGGACAGATTTAAGCTGAAACTAGAAATGAGCTTGTATGATTCGCCGCTGCATCTGCTGCGGCGCAATGGCGAGAGGCTGGCAGGCCTGCTCATTCGCCGGAAACATGAACTACCCGGCCTGCCAATAGAAGAAGCGGACGCGTAGCCTTGAGTGAAAACCAGCTTGATTCAGGCGCTCCGGGCGCCCCGCCAGACGCGGCGAAATCCGCCAAGGCGGATCATCACTTCGTGCGCAAATTTGCCAGCAGCATGCCAGCCCATATCGCCGAGACCTTCACCGATGCGCAACTGCGCGCCATTATCCGCGCTTACGGCGTGCGCAGTTGGAGTCAGCATGCGATCGACTTCCGCTTTACCCTGCCGATCCTGGCGCGCACCTATTACTTCGTGTTTCTGGCCGGCATCGACAAACGGCCGCGCAGCCGCAACCGCGCCGAGCGCCATTCCCATCCCATGGCGACGCTCGGAAATGTCCTGTTTCTATTTTTCGTTCTGCTGCTTCTCCTGAGTTTTGTATTGGGCGCTTTCTACGTGCTTAAATCGGCTTTCGGCCTGAATATCGCGCCCGGATTCTCGCTCGGCGTATGGGATAATATCCAGTCCCAAGTGGGGGGTAAGTGACGGCGGTTCCACCGGTTTACCCGGTAATCCTGTGCGGTGGTTCAGGCACGCGGTTGTGGCCACTCTCCCGCGCTGCCTATCCCAAGCAATTGTTGCGGCTCGTCGGCAGCCAAACCATGGTGCAGGATACAGCGCGACGATTTTCCGCCTCCGGCCTCGCGTCGCCGCTCCTGATTTGCAATGAGGCACACCGCTTCATCCTCGCGGAACAGCTTCGCCAAATCGATCTCACGCCGCAGCGCATCATTTTGGAGCCGGTCGGACGCAACACGGCGCCGGCAGCCGCCGTCGCCGCCCTCCTGCTAGCCAAGGATTCGGCCGATGCACTGATGCTGATTACGCCCGCCGATCATGTCGTCGCCGACGCCGAAGGTCTTCGTGCCGCCATTGACGAAGCCCGGCCTCTGGCCGAAGCCGGCCACTTGGTCACTTTTGGCGTCACTCCGAATGCGCCTGAAACCGGTTACGGATACATCCAGAAGGGCGCGCCGATTGGCGCCGGGCGAGGTTGCAAGGTGGCGCGCTTCGTCGAGAAACCAGATTTGTCGCGCGCGCAGGAGTTTATCGCAACGGGTCAATATCTGTGGAATAGCGGCATGTTTTTATTCTCCGCCGCGCGCTATTTGGCCGAGCTCAAGCGCCACCGTCCGGACATGCTGGACGCCTGCCGCACAGCGCTGGGCGACGCCGTTTCAGAACAGGATTTTCTCCGCCTCGCTGGAGCAGCGTTCGCCACGATAACTGGCGAATCGATTGATTATGCTGTGATGGAAAATTGCGAACGGTCGGCGGTGGTGCCGATCGACGTGGGTTGGAGCGATGTCGGCTCATGGCAGGCATTGTGGCAAGCGGGCGCACAGGACGGCGCGGGAAATCTCATCGAAGGTGACGTCATCGCGCTCGACTGCAAGGCGTCCTATATCCGCAGCGATGGGCTGCTTGTGGCCGCGCTCGGCCTCGAGAATATCGCGGTGGTGGCGACCAAGGACGCGATCCTCGTTGCCCCCATGGACAAAGCGGAAGCGGTGCGCGATGTCGTCCGCCAGCTGTCAGAACAGGGCCGTATCGAAGTGATGGAACACCTGCGCGTGGTCCGCCCGTGGGGCGCATTCGAGGGTCTCCGCCGGGAGCCCGGCTTTCAGGTCAAGCTGCTGACGGTTAATCCAGGCGCCAGCATTTCACTGCAATATCATAACCGGCGCGCCGAACATTGGGTGGTGGTGGCGGGCCAGGCCCGTGTGACGCGCGATTTGGAAACGCTGGAGCTGGCCGCAAATCAATCCACCTATGTTGCTGTGGGTGTTCACCACCGGCTGGAAAATCCCGGCAGTGAGCCGCTTCACGTCGTGGAAGTGCAGAGCGGCGACTATCTCGGCGAAGACGATATCGTGCGCCTGGAAGACCATTACGGGCGTTCGTAATACCGGGGTGCGAGCGGCCTCAACGGTTAGGTGCGCACCACCATCACCGAGTGGCTGTAGCGGCGTACCACTCGGTAGGCATTGTCGCCGAGCAGGAAATCGGCGAGGCCCGCGCGCCGCGCCGCCATAACGATGGGATCGGCGCCGATACGTTCCGCGGTCGCCACGATTTGTTCATGCACCGCACCCTGCACCACGCTGTGTTCGAGCGCGATGCCTTTTGGCACAAGCTCTGCAGTGAGTTTTTTCAGCTCGTCGAGCGCCGCGGCCTCGCCGGCTTCTTCTGCGCCTTCCGGGAAGTACTGACCGACCAAATTCATGCCGTAACCGGGCAGCACCGTCATGACGTGAAGCGTACCGCCCGATATCCGGCATAAATCAGCGGCAGCGGGCAGGGCTTTTTCCCAAGATGAAGTTTCGTTGAGATCGAGCGGCAACAATATTGTTTCATACATATCGGTTTCCAACCGTCTGAAGGGCAAAGGCGATCATTTGTCTGTTGGCCGTGAGCGCCCCGGCAAACGCCAACTCCCGGCGCGCAAGCGCTGCTGAGCATAGAGCAGGGCGCAACCGCAAAGGGCCAACGCCTGCATTGCCTCGCGCGGGATACCCAACGGCTCGGCCACTACCGTCGGGCGAAACAACAAAACGCAGAGTCCAAGCAAGATAACTCGTTCGATGATGCTGCAACGTTCGGCGAAGAATCCCTGGATCGCCGCGGCGAAGGCAAACATCGCGAGCAGCGTGACGACAAAAATCCAAATGAGACGCAGCGGATCGTCGATCCACACAATCGCACCGTCCGCTGCGACGCCGTCAATCATCAGCAAATCGGTATTGAACAGAAAGATAAATGGGAGAATCGCGGTGCGCAGGTCATAGGTGAAACCCTGCACGCCGGTTCGGATTGGATCGGAGCGTGCGATCGCCGCTGCCGCATAAGCGGCAAGACCCACCGGCGGTGTATCATCGGCCAAGATGCCAAAATAAAACACGAACAGATGCGCCGCGATAAGCGGAAAGATCAGCCCCGCATCGCTGCCGAGAGTCACGATCACCGGTGCGGTTAAGGTCGCCATGACGATATAATTGGCCGTCGTCGGCAGACCCATGCCGAGGATCATGCTGGTGATCGCGGTGAGAATCAGCATGAGATAGATGTTGCCCATCGAGACTGTATCGATCAGCGTGACGAATCGCCCGACCAATCCCGTGCTGGTCACGACGCCGACGATGATACCGGCGCTCGCCGTGGCCACACCAACTGCGATCATGTTTCGCGCGCCGCCGATGAGGCCGAGAAAAATATCCTTGATACCGTCGACAAAAGCGGTGCGAAGCGCCAGTCCCAGAGTCTGGCCAGGCGCCGGCTCATGGCCAGCTCGCCACCAAGCGAGCCAAGCAATGATCGGACGCTGCACGACAATGATGACGGCGAGGGCCTCGATCGCGAACAGTGCCGAAGTAATCGCCGAGCGTCGCAACACCACCAAATAGACGACCAGCACGATAATCGGCAGCAGATAGTGCAAGCCGCCTAAGAATGTCTTTAGAAGACGCGGCAACTCGGAGCGCGGGATGGGCTTGATGTCTAGCTTGCGCGCCTCGAGATGCACCACATAGAAAAGAGCGATGTAGGAAACCAGCGCCGGTATGAGCGCCGCACGCACGACATCGAGATAGGGTATGCCAATAATCTCGGCCATGATGAAAGCTGCGGCGCCCATGATCGGCGGCATGAGTTGGCCATTGGTGGAGGACGCAACTTCGATTGCAGCAGCCTTGTAGGCCGGCAGGCCAACCTTTTTCATGAGCGGGATAGTAAAAGTCCCGGTCGTCACGGTGTTGGCAATGGACGAGCCGGAGACCATGCCGGTGAGACCTGAAGCGACGACCGCCGCTTTGGCTGGGCCGCCGCGCATCCAACCAAGCCCAGCGAAGGCCACATCGATGAAATATTTGCCGGCGCCAGCGCGGTCGAGAAGAGCGCCGAAGAGCACGAATAAAAATACGAAATCGGTAGAGACGCCGAGCGGCACGCCGAATATGCCGGTGGTCGAAAGAAATTGATCAGCGATGACATAGTCGAGCGGGATGCCCCGGTGGCGTAAAAATTCCGGCATGTAGGGGCCGAGAAAGCTGTAGGCGAGAAAGATCATACCGAGAATAGGAAGCGCCAGGCCAAGTGCCCGGCGCGCCGCTTCGAGTAGCAGCACGATCATCACCACGCCGACCCACACATCCGCCGTGCTCGGCAGGCCCTGACGCGTGATAATGCCTTCGTAATCCCACCAGATATAAAGCGCGGCGGCGGCAGCGGTGACGCCCAACGCGATATCAAGTGGTGGGATACGGCTGCGCAGGGAGCGCCGCGGGCGGGCGCGCGGAAAGATCTTCCGCGTCAGCTTCACCCAGAACGGCAGCCGCGATTCGTTGTAAGCGGGATAGGCGAGATAGACCAGGAGGATGGCAAAGGCGAGATGCCAGGCGCGGGCAATAGTGGCGTTGACCGGCTGATAGGCAATATAGAGCTGATAGCCCGACCAAACGATGCATAACAGCAAGATGGCAATGCGAGCGATCGGGAGATCCGGGCTGCGCGGGCCACTCTCGACCTGTTCCAAGATATCTTGCGCCGCGGCCTCGCCGCTCTTGGCCTCGGGCCCCGGCGGTTCCCCGTTCTTGTGCCCGGGCTTCGCCATTTTTCGTCCAATCCGATTTCGATTAGCGCCAACGCAAGGGGGGCGACACCTGCCGCCCCCGATCGCGTTCGCGATGCGTTGCGTTTATTTCCAGCCGCGTTCTTTATAGTATTTTTCAGCACCTGCGTGGAGCGGCGCAGACAACCCTTCGAGCATGGATTTGGGTTCGAGCACGCGGAACGCCGCATGTGTCCCCTTCAGCTCATCAAGATTCTCAAATACCGTCTTGACGGTGTCATAGATCATTTGTTCCGATGCGCTGGCGCTGGTCACGACGGTCGCGGTCACAGCATAAGTTTCGACGTCCTCATCGACGCCCTTATAGGTACCGGCGGGAATTGTTGTCATGACGTAATATGGGCGCTCATCGACAAACGCCTGGATCGCCGCGTCATTGATCGGGATGACCTTGATCTCGGTGGAGTTGGCCGGCTCCTCGATCGCGGCGGAAGGATTGCCAACAGTATAGAAGAACGCGTCGATTTTCCGATCCACCAGGGCGCGGCTCGCTTCCTGCTGTTGCAGGCCCCGTGCATCGATATCATTGTCTTTGTCGATACCATAAAGGCGCAGGACGTCTTCGGCGTTGCCACGCTGACCGGAGCCAGGATTGCCGATATTGACGGTCTTGCCCTTCAGGTCCGAAACGCTGTTGATGCCGGCATCGGCGCGGGTCACCAGCAGCACTGTCTCGGGATGCATGCTAAAGACGCTGCGCAAATCCTCCATCGGCGCGCCGTCCCAATCACCTAGTCCATGGAAAGCCTCAAAATTACGATCCGACTGAGCGACGCCGAAATCGAGCAAGGTGCGTTTCACGGCGCGGATATTGAATACCGAGCCCAGAGCCGGTCGGCCAACACAGTTATAGTTGTCGCCATTATGCTTATTGATCAAATTGCATACATTAAGCGCGACCTGATAATAGACACCGGTTACTGAGCCGCCGCCGATCAAAATATCCTGTCCCGCTTTGGCCGGGGCTCCGACGAACGTACCCGCCATCAGAGCCACTGCGGCGGCGAAGGCCAGTACCGCTCTTCGACTGATCATGATGCTTCTCCTCTGTTCATTTTTTATTTGCAGTCATATCTCCCCGCTTCGGGCCGGCAAAATCTCGCTTGCGCGCCGCGCGGCCCTTACGTTCCTTATCCAGACCGTAGCGGTGCGACGGTTTGAATGCAACCGAGCCCCAAGGTCCAAAGGCCGCCAACTGCCAGAAAACCGGGCCTAATTTTCGGCGCCAACCGTGCCGATGGGCTATATTCGGAGGTGATGATAGCTGAAACTTTATGCTATTACGGCACTCAGGATGGAGCGCAATAAAAATGAATAAGGAGCCGCAAGAGACGCATCCAGAGCGCCCCAGCCAAGCCCCCATGGATAGCCTGATGCCGACAGAGATGGCGCTAAAGGCGGAGCGCGTCGGGGAACTCAAAGCCGGCCTGGATATACCCCGCCTGTTTGCCTTGGCCGTGCTGGCCGGCGCCTTTATCGCTTTTGGCGCCATGTTCGCGACCGTCACCGCCGCTGGCGCCGGTGACGTCTTGCCCTATGGCATTGTCCGCCTCCTCACCGGCTTAACCTTTTCCCTCGGCCTCATACTGGTGATCGTCGGCGGCGCCGAGTTGTTCACCGGCAACGCCCTGATCGTCATGGCGTGGGCGGCCAAGCGCGTCAGTTTGCGCAGCTTACTGCGTAATTGGCTGATCGTTTTCATTGGCAACCTGGTCGGCGCGATCGCGGCCGCAGCACTTATATTTGCTGCCGGACAATATGGTTTTGGCGGCGGCGAAGTTGGCGCGGCGGCGCTGGCGGTGGCCAAGGCCAAAGTCGAGTTGGGATTTGGCCAAGCGCTAGCGCTTGGGATTTTGTGCAACGTGCTGGTTTGTTTGGCGGTCTGGCTCTGTTTCAGCGCTCGGACGGTAGCCGGAAAAGTGGCGGCGATCGTTCCGCCGGTCGCTGCTTTTGTCGCCGGTGGTTTCGAGCATTCGATCGCCAACATGTACTTCCTGCCGCTTGGCCTAATGATCAAAGCCGGCGCGCCGGACAGTTTCTGGGCTGACATCGCCGCCACCCCAGCGGATTACGGCGCGCTCACCATATCAAGCGTCATTCTCAACCTCATACCAGTAACCATCGGCAATGTGATTGGCGGCGGCCTCTTGGTTGGCGCGGTCTACTGGTTCATTTACCTGCGCCATCGCTGAACCGGCAGTTCCCATTGAACGGCGGGCGCCTTACTTTATCAGCTTGCTCAACACCTTGAAGTCGTCGCTGCCGGCGACTTCCAGCCATTCGAACAGCACCATTTCGCTGGTCACGCATTGCGCTCCAAACGCGGCCATTCGCTCGACAGCGGCGCGGCGGTTTTCTTCAGCGCGCGATCCGCTGGCGTCGGTGACGAGAAAGACCGGCAATTCCTCAGCCAGCAGATCAGCCACCGTCTGCAAAACACAGACATGCGTTTCGGTGCCGCAAATCACCATTTGATCGCGCCCACCCGCCCGCAACGCCGATAAATCGCGGCGAAAATCCTCGCTGCGCGCAGCGCTGAATGTGAGCTTGGCAATCGTCTTAGTTTCATTCGGCAATTTGGCCGCAATGGCATCAACCGTGAGTCCGAGACCCTTGGGATATTGTTCGGACACGATAACCGGCACACCGAGCCGGCCCGCCCCTTCGAGCAATATGCCGGCGTTGGCGACCACTTTGGCACCCTTGTCGATGGCCGGAATCAGTTTATTTTGAAGGTCTATGACGATCAAGACAGAGCGCTGGGCGTCGAGCAACATATGCTATTCTCCGGGTGATTAACCCTTGAACGGACCAGGTGGGACGACGGCGTTGTTGGCAGCCTGACGAAATCGCCGTCGCGCCGCAAAGCGGTAGCATAAATACGCTGGAATTGGGCTAAAATACCGCCAAACCTGAACAACGGAAGGAACTACGAGCCACATGAAAAATTCCGCCAATAACGATTTCCCGATCCTCGATCAGCTGCGCGATCGCTGGTCTCCGCGCGCCTTTTCCAACCGCCCCGTTCCGCCGGAATCCGTGCGCTCGCTTTTGGAGGCGGCACGCTGGGCGCCGTCCTGTTTTAACGCCCAGCCATGGCGTTTCATCATCGCCACGCGCCAAACGGATAGCGAATTCCAGGCGGCGCTTTCGTGTCTCGTGGAAGGCAACCAAAAATGGGCCGAGCATGCGCCGGTCTTGCTCTTCGCCGTGGCGCGGATGAACTTCGAAAACGGCAAAGAGAACCGCCATGCGCTTTACGATACCGGTCAGGCGATGGCCCATCTGAGCGTCCAAGCCACGGCGCTCGGCCTCTTCGTGCACCAGATGGGAGGCATCCTGCCCGATCAAATTCAACAGACCTATGGCCTGCCCGAAGGCTATGAAGCGGCGAGCGGTGCCGCGATTGGCTACTATGGTGAAACCGACAGCTTGGCGGAGAATCTGCGGGAAATGGAATTGGCGCCGCGCGCGCGCATGGCGCTTTCCGAGACCGTCTATAGCGGCGCCTGGGGGCAGCCCGCGTCGCTCTAGCGGTCACAATTCCAAGGCATAGGTCAAAAGATCGGGCGCGCGGCAGGCGGGGCGAAAAAAAAGTTTTACCAAACGCCCTGCGCTGTCATATTTCGCCGTCGGGCGCGAATAAGTCCACTGCTCGGCATTCAAGTTATCAGGAATCATAACCCCAAATGAGCTTGAGCGTTGCGATCATAGGATCGGGTCCGGCCGCCTTCTACACGGCCGACGCCTTATTGAAATCCGACAGTGACTGCCGCGTCGATATCATCGAGCGCCTGCCCTGTCCTTATGGATTGATTCGCTTCGGCGTCGCGCCGGACCATGAGAAAACCAAGAATGTGATGCGCGCCTTTGCTAAAACCGCGTCACACGAGAGCGTCAATTATTATGGCAATGTCGAAATCGGCAAGGATATCGGCCTCAACGAAATTCGCGAGATGTACGATGCGGTGGTGCTCGCCGTGGGCGCCGACAGTGACCGCACCATTAGCATTCCCGGCGAAGACAAGAAAGGCGTCTTCGGCTCCGCCACTTTCGTCAATTGGTATAACGGTCATCCTGATTGCCGCGACCTAAATCCCGACCTAAACGTCGGCGCGGTGGTCGTTCTCGGCAATGGCAATGTCGCCATCGATGTCGCCCGAGTGCTGGTCAAGACGCCAGCGGAAATGGCGGCCACGGATTTGCCTGACTATGCGGCGCAACCGATACAGGCGTCGCGCCTGACGGACGTCTACATGGTCGGCCGGCGCGGCCCCAACGACGCCAAATACACCAATGTCGAACTGCGCGAAATGGGGCATTTGGAGAATTGCGTGCCGCAGATCGACGCCGCGCAATTGCCCGATTCGGTCGAAGGCGAGATGTCGGACCGCGACCGGCGGCTGACCGAAAAAAACCTTGCGACGGTGCGTACATTCATCGAGCGCAAGGCGGATGAGAAACCGAAACGGGTGCATTTCGTATTTTACGCGCAGCCGGTGGAAATTCTCGGTGACACGCGGGTGACGGGCGTCCGCTTCGAGCGCACGCAGGTCCGCGACGGGCGCGCCGTGGGCCTCGGAGAATTTTTTGAGGTACCTTGCGGCTTGGTGATCGCGGCGATCGGCTATACTTCGCGCCCGGTTGCCGACACGCCCTTCGACGAAAAGGGCGGCATCGTCCGCAGCGACGACGGCCGAGTGGCGGACGGCCTGTATGCGGTGGGCTGGATCAAGCGCGGCCCGAGCGGCGTTATCGGCACCAACAAACCAGACGGCAAATTGGCGGCTGAACAGATTCTCGCAGACTTCCGCGCAACGGGTGGCGCAACGGATGGCGCAGCCGGCGGCGGGAAGAGCGGCCGCGCCGCATTGGAAGCGCTGTTGGCGGTGCGCGGCGTACGCGCGGTCAGTTTCGCCGAGTGGCAGACGATCGAGGCGGCGGAAATCGCCAATGCCCGGGAAGGTGCGCCGCGCAAAAAATTCGTTACTGTCGACGAAATGTTGACGGCACTGGGTTGAATTTGCCCTGCCGAGGGTGTGCTTGCGCCGGTTTCACTCCAGTTTCACACTGTTTTTACTCGGTTTTCGCACGGGTTTCACTCCGGTTTCACTCCTGTTTCACTGTGATTTGACCCTTTGAACGGTGGACGAATCTGCAGATTAGGCATATGTACTGACTAACCGGATGATTATAAAATTGTCCCGGTGTTTTATTCATCCAATCTATGGAGAGTGTCGTGAGTTCGGATGGAAATGCGGCGTTGAAATTGGCTGAAGTTCCGCGCGAAGAGCTCGATGCGGTCGTGGTGCGCTTTGCCGGAGATTCCGGAGACGGCATCCAATTGACAGGCTCGCGGTTTGCCGATGCCACGGCGGTCGCCGGACTGGATCTCGAGACCTTTCCCGATTTTCCAGCTGAAATCCGCGCGCCTCTCGGTACCACCTATGGCGTGTCAGCCTTTCAAATCAATTTCGGCTCCGGTTTGATTTTAACTTCGGGAGATGCGCCGGATGTGCTGGTCGCGCTCAATCCGGCGGCGCTGATCGTCAATATCGAAGAGGTCAAACCGGGCGGGTTGGTGATTGTCGATTCCGGATCTTTCAGTGAAAAAAACCTTCAGAAAGCCGGCTATAAGAGCAATCCGCTTGAAGACGACAGCCTCGAAAAATACCGCATCTTTCCCATCGACATTTCCCGTCTGACTCTGGAATCGGTAAGCGGTACCGCGGTGAATAAGCGCGATGGCCTGCGCTGCAAGAATATGTGGACGCTGGGGCTGATCAGCTGGATGTACGACCGCGACTTGGCGCCAACTTCCGATTGGCTGGAGGGCAAATTCCGCAAGAAATTGCCTGACGTGGCCGAGGCCAATATTGCCGCGCTTAAAGCCGGACACGCCTTCGGCGAAACGGCGGAAATGCCTGACGGCGTGCGCGGCTACACCATCCAGCCGGCAGACTTCGAACCCGGCATTTACCGCACGGTCACCGGTACCGAAGCCACCGCATGGGGCCTTGTCGCCGGCGCCCGGTTGGCCGGCCTCAATATTATGATGTGCTCCTATCCGATTACGCCGGCATCGGGCCTTCTGCATGTTCTGGCGCGGCTGAAATCCTATGGCGTGACCACCTTTCAGGCAGAAGATGAAATTGCTGCGGTCGGCGCCGCGATCGGCGCCTCCTATGCTGGCGCGCTCGGCGTAACCTCCAGTTCCGGGCCGGGCATCGCTCTCAAGACCGAGGCGATCGGCCTCGCCATCGCCACCGAATTGCCGCTCATCGTGGTCAATACTCAACGTGCCGGACCCTCCACCGGCATGCCCACCAAGACGGAACAATCCGACCTCTACCTTGCCGTGTATGGCCGCAACGCCGATTCGCCGCTCGTCGTTCTCTCGGCGCATTCCTCCGCTGATTCGTTCGATGTGGCGATTGAAGCAGTGCGCCTTGCGACCAAATACATGACTCCGGTGATTATCCTCAGCGACACCTATATCGCCAACGCGGCCGAGCCCTGGCGGGTACCGGACGCCGATCATTTCGAGCCGTTCAAGGTCGATTTCCGTACCGAGAGTGCGGGCTTCCAGCCGTTTATGCGCGACGACAAGACGCTGGCGAGGCCCTGGGTCAAGCCCGGCACGCCTGGCCTAGAACACCGCATCGGTGGTTTGGAGCGGGCCTATGACAGTGGCAACGTCTCCTACGATCCGGAAAACCACCAACGCATGACCAATGTCCGGATCGGCAAGATCGAAGGCATCGCCGATGACATCCCGTTGCAGACCGTTGAAGTGGGCGCCGATAGCGGCCAATTAGCGGTGATTGGCTGGGGCTCGACCTATGGGCCGATCCGCACCGCAGTCAAGAATTTGCGGGCCGAGGGCAAGGCGGTGAGCCATATCCATTTGCGCTATATAAATCCGATGCCTAGGAATCTCGGCGAGCTCCTGGCCCGCTTCGACAAGGTGCTGGTGCCAGAGATGAATATGGGCCAACTTTCCACGATCCTGCGCGACCGCTTTCTGGCGCCGGCGGAAGGCTTACACAAGGTAACCGGAAAGCCGTTCCGGATTGTCGAAATCGAAGACGGCATTCGTGCCAGCTTGGAGAAGTAAGATGAATGATATTGCAGCCGCAGCGGACCTAACTGCCAAGGACTTCACATCGGACCAGGAAATTCGCTGGTGCCCGGGTTGCGGCGACTACGCGATCGTCAAGATTGTACGCAAGGCGTTGGCCGAAATCGGCACGCCCACCGAGAATGTGGTGTTCGTATCAGGCATTGGTTGCGCCGCACGCTTTCCGTATTACATGGCGACCTACGGCTTCCACACCATTCACGGCCGCGCGCCGGCAATTGCCACTGGCGTGAAACTCGCCAACCCAGATCTGGATGTGTGGGTGGTCGGTGGCGACGGCGACATGCTTTCGATCGGCGGCAATCACACGCTGCATGCGGTTCGGCGCAATGTCGATCTCAATATTCTTCTCTTCAATAACGAAATTTACGGCCTCACCAAAGGGCAGTATTCGCCAACCTCTCGTGAGGGCACCCTCTCACCATCTACGCCAATGGGCTCCGTCGATCACCCGGTCTCGGCAACCTCATTTGCGCTCGGCGCTGGTGCGCGCTTCGTCGCCCGCTCGGTCGATACCGATCAAAAACATATGCCAATGGTTCTGAAACGCGCGCATGAGCACAAGGGCGCGTCGTTCGTAGAGATTTTCCAAAATTGCATCGTCTATAATGACGGCGCCTTCAGCGACTTTACCGAGAAAAAAACCGCGCGCGATACTCAACTCCATGTTGAGCACGGCAAGCCGCTGATCTTCGGCGCCGAAGGCAACAGAGGCATTCGCGTTAATCACGATATTCTCGACCTTGAAGTGGTGACCATTGGCGAGAACGGCGTCACGCTGGAGGATGTGCTAATTCATGACGAGACCAATCGCACTCTGGCAGGATGGCTCGCCCGCATGGAAGCACCGGATTTTCCTGTCGCTATTGGCGTACTTTACTGCAACCCGACGGAAAGCTACGAGGCTGCCGTAGGGCGGCAAATCGAAGACGCCAAGAAAAAGGCTCCACAAGCGAGCTTGAACAGCCTGCTGCAAAGCGGCCATACCTGGACGGTCGAGCCGAATTAGCCCGGCGCCGGCGCCTCATCAAGGATACTAGCTGAACGGAACCACTCGATGTCGGGCGCGGACGTCTGACATGAATCGAGTATTTGTTTAGTGCGGACGTAACTCTCGGTCTGAGTCCAGGCGTCGAAATCCGCGGTCGCGCGCCAGCGCCCGACCACGATTCGCTGCGATGGGTGCGCGACCGGCACCCAGGATGCGACACCCAACCAGCCCGGTGCCGAGGCGGCTTCCCCGATGCGCTCGCGAAAGGCGGCGTCCCATGTTGCTTCCGTGCCGGAGCGCAGATTGAACCGCCCGATGACTTGAAATATGTCGCTGTGTTGCGCGCCGTCGGTCATCAAGAATTCATTCCTACTGTTGAATAAATTCGAGATGCCGCGCCGCCGAACGGATGATGGCGCCCTTGCCGTCGGACGGCACCATATGTCCCGACCACAACGAATAAATCCTGTCGAACTCGAAGGGCGCAAGTCGGCGAACGATTTCTTTCACCGCCGTGGGGCCCATCGGGATGAAATTTACGACGCTGTACATGAAACCGACATAGCGCCGGTCCATCACTGTCTTGATCGTGTCTCCGGTGACCAAGGCGCCAAGGCCGTCCGCCGTGTTTGCCCAGTGCAGCGCGGCAGAACCGGTGAAGTGGCCGCCAAGTTGGATAAGGGTAACACCAGGCGTGAGGTCGAGTGTCTCGCCTTGCCAAAAAACCAAGTGGTCGCTGGGATCCATCACCCAGTCACGATCCGCGGCATGTATGTACACCGGGATATCGAGCGCTTCGGCCCACGAACTCATTGAGGCGTAGAAGTGCGGGTGTGAAATCGCCATAGCCAGCACAGGGCCACGCGAGCGGATGAGATCGAGTGTCTCGTCATCGAAATAAGTCGTGCAGTCCCAAATAATCGTGCCCTCGGGTGTGTCGATCAGATAGGCACGTTGACCGATGGACGTCGCCGGCACGGTATCGAGGCTAGTTAGCCCAGGCTCTTCTATATGAAGTTCGCTGCCACGCGGGTTTTGACGCAACCGATCTAGGGTCGTCCATTGCTGGCCGTTCCAACCAATATATTGGCGCTCGTCGGCGCAGATTGGGCAAACGTCGATGGCAACATCGGTTGGCGCGAACTGCACGCCGCATGTCATGCAGATTGGCCGCCAAGGTGGTGGGCCAAGCTCGGAAAGATCCGAGACCCCGGTCTCGTCAGGTGAGCCAGCGCGCCCCGCCGAGAACGCTTCTCCCTCAACTGCAGCTGGGCGACCTTTGTTGGCGGTGGTCAAGATATGGTCCTCTTAAAAGACGGGTTCGTGATGGGGTGCCGCGCCTGCCGTGGTGGATACGGCGCCGCTAAGCCGCCGCTGCCATGCGCCGATTAAAGGCGACGCGCGCACGCTGTTGCAGCACAAGCGTCTGATCTACCCGTTTGCGGACCCGCTGCTGCTGGTCCTCCGTAACGCAGTATTTTTTGATACATTGTTTGCCGAGCTTCATATGAAATCTTTCGTCCGGGATGATGCGGTCGATGGTTTCCTGCACGAATTTGGGAACCAGATCGTAAACTTCCTCGAACGATTTGTAGGCGCCGAGTTCACCCGTGACGTTGTGCGCGGCGACGCGCTCGATCGTGTCATCACCACTCGGATACCATTGGTCGATCCACGCGGACCATTCGGGTTCAAGCTGGTAGTCGTCAATTGTGTCAACGCCGAGTTGCGATAGGGATTTCATGTGGAGTTGATAGTGAACTGCTTCATCCCTGATCTGTTGCGCCAACATCCCGAATATGTCGATCTCCGGCGTATGCGGAAGCCAGCCGGCGATGAATTCTGCAGCGCGGCGCTCGTAATAAGCTTGAAATTTGAGAAACTCGATAAGCTGCCCCTCACTGAATTCGCCACTCGCAAAGAATGTCGCTGCCTCTGAGGGCGCGTTTGCCTGACTCTCCTCTATCGAGGTGATCAGCCCGTCATAGAATTCCGTTGAAGATTCCATGTCGCTCACCTAATTCACTTATTCAGCCAAGATTCATGCACAGTCTGATTGATCGCCGGCAGGGCGTCAATTGACGCACGGTAAGGTACCGCACGGTTTGGTTTGTCACTTTGGCGGTGGCGCGTCACGCCAGGTCGTATCAGCGGTGAAGGTGCGGTCGAACCCCTCGCCGTTCCAGGTCGTGATTTTTTTTGCCCGGACATAGAACGGCACACGGGGAAATCCAAATGTTGTTTCCGCATATGCGACCCCGGGAAGGCCGAGGTAGCGCTCGGCCATGCCGCGGGCCGGCGGAATCCAATCAAAATCATCGGGTAGGAACTCCACTTCACCCTGAACGCTGACTCTTTTATAAGGTGTGGTGGGATTGTCGACGAGGACGCCGCAGCGCGGGTCGCGGCGCAGGTTGCGCACCATGCTTGTGCGTTCCTTGCTAACCACCAGAAACGCCTGCTCGTCCACCAGCCAGTCATACCAAACTGGACTCATTACCGGCCATCCGTCGTCCATTGTGGTCGCGATCTTGGCAAAAATTGCGCCCGATATGAGGAACGCGTCGCGTTCTTCTATGGTCATTCCACGACCTGAGTCCGATGTCATCGCCATGTTGGTGCTCCTTCATTCTGCCGCTGATAAATAAATTATAGTCGTTGTAAATCAGGCACAAGGAAGCGCCGCCGTGGCGCTCAGCGCCTGGTCTCCGTCCGGAAACTGCCAAAAATAACCAGGGCCAGACCACAGAACAGCAGTACCAGTGCAAGCCATATCCACAGGCTGTGCGCTTCGCCGTGAATCAGCATGCCCCAACCTATTCCGGTCACCGTGGCGACATAATTTTGTACCGAGAAGAAAACCGGGCCCGCGAGACGGATCGTTTCAAACAGGAGCCAGAAAAATGGCGCTAATACCAGCGCGACCGCGATCAAAGCCAGCTCGCCATCCCGCATGGCACTCACGCCGCCTTCGAACCACCACCATTCGCCGGTCGCCACCATCACCAGGCCCAGAAAAATGGCGCCCGTTAACGTCATCGCGGCGGCGACCGCCAGGGAAGAGGATTGCGGTGCGCGCACCAGCGGAATCAATACATTCGCCACGGCATAAAAGATCGGCGTCAGAAACGAGACCAGCACCCAGACCGCCATATCAGGCGAGGGCAGGCCGGCCTTTGGCAGCACGATCACGAGGACTGCCGAAAGGCCAAATCCCAATCCGGCTAGTTTGAACGCGTTCACTTTGTCGATCCGCAAAACAAGTGCGAACGCGTAGGTCAGCATCGGCACTAAGGTTAACTGCAATGCCACAACCCCTGCGGGCAATTTGGCGGCGACATAGTTCAATATCAACATCGGAAATGCCAAGCCAACCGAGCCCAAGATGACGTATCCCTGAAGGTAGCGCAGCGAAAGACCCGGCGGACGACGGAAGATGAAGGACATAGCCAACAGTTGCAGCCCGGCACCGACCGCCTGCCAAAACGCGTAGGGAATAAATGGGATGCCATCATTGGCCGCGATGCGGTTGAGAGAAAAAATCAAGCCGAACATGATTCCGCAAGCGAGCATCATCGCTGTCGGTAACAGGCGCATTCCCGCAGAGGCCGAACCGGCCTGTATATCGGGCGGACGGATGCCTAGAAACTGGTTGGTCGGCGCAACCGGTTCAGCCGGCTTGTCTGGCGGTGACTGATGCCAGAGATGCCCACATTTAGCACAGCGCACGTTTCGGCCTGACCGCCCGAGCGCTTGCGGGCCGACGCGGAAGCGCGCTCGGCATGAGGGACACCCGATGATCATAAGGGATGAAGATTTGTCGGTTATGGTTGGTGGGATACTGGACGAGTATAGCGCTGTGGCGCCTCGATTACGAAAACCTGAGTGCGGCGCCGAGAAATTTGATCACAAGGGCGGCCATGCCATGCTCATAAAGATCATTGTGCCCGGCCTCGGGATAGACATGCAGCGTTTTGGGCTCGCTCGCCGCGGCGAACAGCTTTTTTCCGAAGCGGAGCGGTATGGTGCCGTCTTGGGCGCCATGCACGATCAGGGTCGGTGCCGCGACAGCAGCGATCTTGCTTACCGAATCGAAATGGTCGAGCAGCAGGGATTTGACCGGCAGCAAGGGCATGCGCGCCTGAGCGACATCGGCGATCGAGCTGAACGGCGCTTCGAGCACTAGCGCGGCTGCCGCCTGCTCCTCAGCTAAATGCACCGCAACACCGGTGCCGAGCGATTCGCCGTAAAGCACGATGCTTTCCGGCGCCACGCCCCCCGCCTTTAAGAAATCCAGGGCGGCGCGGCCATCATGATAGAGCCCGTCTTCACTGGGCTTGCCTGGATTGCGGCTGTACCCCCGCCAGGTGGTGAGTAGCACGCCAAAACCGGCATCGAGATAGGGCCGCACCTTATGGGCGCGCATGCCGATATTGCCGGCATTGCCATGGAAATAGACCAGGGTGGGGAACGCCGCGCTGGCTGGCGGACGGTGCCACGCGAGGAGAGAAAGGCCATCTTTCGTTTCGAGCGCGACTTCCGCCATCTCCGGCACGCCACTCAGTTGCGGGCTCGGGCGCTCCGAATCAGGGAAGTACATAAGGCGGCGTTGTCCGGCAAAGGCGCCACCAAGCACCACCCCATACGCGCCCACTGCCGCCGCGACGCCGCCCCAAAGCCAGTTGTTCATTATCTTTTCCTCGAAAGACAAAAAAACACCCGGCACGACGAGCCGGGTGTTTTCGTCTCTATGCTTCGGCCAGCTATTCGCGCCCGCCGCCGAACAACATCAACATAAACTGGAACATCAAGATGAAATTTAGATAGAGGTGGAGCGCGCCCATGATGGCTTTCTTGGTCATCACCGCCTGGCCATCAGATTCCACGTAGGACTGCTTGATGCGCTGGGTGTCATAGGCGGTCAAGCCGGTGAACACCAGCACGCCGACGATAGAGATGACAAAATGCATCACCGAAGACTGCATGAAGATGTTCACAACCGAGGCGATGAGGACGCCGATCACTCCCATGAAGAGGAACGAACCCCAGCGCGCCAAAGAGCGTTTGGTGGTGTACCCATAGAGGCTCATCGCGCCAAACGTCGCGGCGGTGATAAAGAACACGCGCACAATGCTGGTCGCCGTATAGGTGAGGAATAGGTAGGACAGCGATGCGCCCATCAGCATGGAAAATACCCAGAACAAGGTCTGTGCGGTGCTCGGTTTCATGGTTTTCATCTTCGCGCCCATGAAAAACACGATGCCAAGCGGCGCGAGCATGACGATAAAGCCGATGCCAGAGCCGAATAGGGCTTGATAGAGACTGGTATGCGCAACGACATAGGCGACGATGCCGGTGAGCGCGAGGCCCGAGCCCATATAGTTGTACACACGCAGCATGTAACTGCGCAGACCCTCATCGACCTGAGTCTGAGTCAATGTCGTCCCAAACGGGCGACGTTCCGAGCCAATGGCCATGGAATGTGTCCTCACGTTAAATTTCAGAATTCCTTCGGCTTATATAGGGCCGAAAAGGTGATTTTTCAACGATTGAGATTGTATTCGCGTATCGATGACCGCCGCTTTGGGCATAACATCAGCGCGATGCATCGTATTTTCGTCGCCCTTGATATGCCGCCCGTGGTCAATGATAGCTTGATCAGCTTGTGCCACGGCGTGAGTGGCGCGAAATGGGCCGATAGCGCCCCGTTCCATCTCACGCTCCGCTTCATCGGCGACGTCGACGACGGTTTGCTGCAAGAAATCCAGTACGCCCTTGCCGAGATCGAGGCGCCGGCCTTCGATCTCGTGCTTCAGGGGGTCGGCTATTTTCCACCGCGCGGCCCGGCCAAGACCCTGTGGGCCGGAATCGAGGAAGCGCCCCTGCTGTTGCGCCTCCGCAGACAAGTCGCCGCGACGCTCGAGGCGATCGGCCTGGAACCGGAGCGGCGCAAATTCGCGCCGCATATTACACTTGCCCGGTTCAAGCGCGGCCTGGCGGTGGCACGGGTTGGAGAATTTCTCGCAAGCCATGCGCTGTTTCGCACCGAGCCCTTCCTGATAACCCAATTTCACCTTTATTCGAGTCGTTTGCGCCCGCAAGGCGCCCTGCACCGAATAGAAGCGAGTTATCCGCTGCTCGACGCCGCGGCAATGTGGGGCGGGGAGGAAGTGGCCGAACCGGACGCCTAACCTGCCTCCTCGATGCGCTCCATATCGGCGTCAGAGAAACCGAAATGATGGCCGATTTCGTGAATCAGCACATGGCGCACCACACCTTCGAGGCGCTCGCCGCTCTCCACCCAATAGTCCAGCAGAGGTCTCCGGTAAAGGAAGATCATATCGATATCGTGAGGCATATCGCTCACGCTTGATTCGCCGAACGGCACGCCGTGATAAAGACCGAGGAGATCAAACGGGGACTCCAGCGCCATCTCGCGCATGATTTCTTCGCTGGGAAATTCCTCGACACATATGCGCACGTCGTCGGCGCGCGCCCTGAGCACTTCAGGAATCGTCTCATAGGCTTTTGCGGCGATCTCCTCGATGTCGCCCAGCGCGGGCGCTGTTCCGCCGCCGGCAACCATATAGACCTATCTTGGCGCCATGCGGAGCGCGCCGTCGAGCCGAATCACCGTGCCGTTGATATAGCGGTTTTCGGCAATGTGCTTGGCCAGCGCGGCATACTCGCTGGCGTGACCAAGGCGCTTGGGATAGACCGTGGTCTCGATCAACGATTCGCGCACTGGGTCGGGCAGACCCGCCATCATGGGCGTATCCATCAGACCCGGTGAGATGCAATTGACGCGGATGCCGTTGCGCGCCAATTCGCGCGCGAAGGTAATCGCCGTTGCCGCGACGCCGCCCTTCGAAGCCGAATAGTCACCCTGCCCAATCTGTCCCTCGAAACCGGCGATCGAGGAGGTGGTCACAATGACGCCACGCTCACCATCTTCCAACGGATCGAGCGCCGCCATATCGGCAGCAGCCAGGCGCATGGAATTTATCGTGCCGATGAGATTGACTTGGATCGCCTTTGTTAGCCGGTCCAGCGGCGTCGCGGCGCCGTCCTTGGCGATCAATTTGGCGCCCGTCGCGATGCCGGCACAGGCGACTAAGATGCGAGCCGGGCCGATGGCCGCGCGCAAGCTCGCCATGCCTGCCTCGTGGCTGGCCGCATCGGTGACATCGCATATTGCCGCCGCACCACCCAGCGCGCCGGCTACCGAACGCGCCAAATCCTCGTCCATATCGAGCACGCCGACCGTCGCCCCGGCGGCCGCGAACAGGCGCGCCGTCGCTTCACCAAGACCCGATGCGCCGCCCGTGATGTAGGCGGTTTGTCCTTTTAGCTCCATCTTCCGTCCCCTTTTATTATGTGCGTTTTATTGTGTGCGCACCCGCGCGCGGGTTTCATAGCAGAAGCCGGCGGTTGGAATCCACCGACACAAGGGTGCGGGCTACCTGTTCCTCATTCGCCCGCGCCGGTCGGCGCTGCAATGACGCTGCGCTGCAATTGCGCCTCGCGGCGCGCGATATAAAGAGCGCTTGCCACGATCAGCGCCGCACCGGGCCAGATCCACACGTCTGGCACCTCGCCAAACCCGAAATAACCAATCGCGGCGGCAAACGGCAGGCGGGTAAAATCAAGCGGAACGACCGACGATGCTTCGACCAGCGACAGCGCCCGCGCCATGCCGAAATGGGCGACCGTGGCTATCAAGCCGACCAAAACCAACCATCCCAACTGCGCCAGATCGGGCATCGTCCAAACCGCGATGGCGGGTCCGAGCGAGAGCGGCGTCATCAAAACATTCATATAAAAGACAATGGCGATCGGCCTTTGTGTGCGCGCCAGAATGCGCACCAGGGCCATCGAAATAGCGAACAATAAGGCAGCGAGAATGGCCAAGAAACTGCCCAGGTTCACAGATTCCGAACCTGGCTGCATAATGATTAGGACGCCGCAAAACCCGACCAGAGTGGCACCCCAGCGGCGCGCCCCGACCTTTTCACCTAACAATAGAATTGCCACCGGGATCATCCACAGCGCGACGGTAAAATTGAGCGTGATAGCCTCTGCCAGAGGGGTGACGCTGAGCGCCGAATACCACACCCACATGGCGCAGATGCCAATTGTGGCGCGAATACCATATGCCTTGAGCGTCGGCCCGGTGGGTATCTCAAAGCCCAATCGCCACATCAGGGGGACTAGAAAGATAAGGCTGATAGCGTTGCGAAAAAAGGCGATCTGAAACGGTGATATCTCGCTGGAAAGGTCGCGGATGATCGCCGACATGCCGGAAAAGCACGCGCAGGTGAAAATCATCAGCAGTGCCGCCTCTACCGGCGGGCGGAAGAAGCGGGTGCCGTCTACCCCTGGCTTAGGCAACGTCATTGCTTATGCGCCCAGGCTTATGCGCCCAGCGGCGCCCGCGATCTCGGTGGACCCGTCAGCCGGCAGAAACCTATATGCCATTAATTGCGACCAGCGAGGATGCCGCCTTGCTGAGCGCCCGCGCCCGCGCCCACGGGTCGACAATCTTTGCCGCAATGGCGACCGCCTCACTGAGTGTGGCGCGCGCGGCCTCTACTTCGCCGCCCGCAGCTTGCGCCGTTGCCAAATCGGCGAGCACAAAAGCCTTGTCGAGCGGTATTTTTAGTTCACGAGCATACTTGATCGCGCGCGCGCTGAGCCGTGCCGCTGCTTGCGAATTGCCATCCTTGCGAGCGATACCACTCATCGTGACGAATGTACTGATACGCTGTTTTTCATCCTGAATGGTCTCAGCCAGATCCTCTGCCTCCGCCGTGTCGCCATGGCGCACCATGGCCAGCACGATACGATTGAGGACAAAGGAATGGGTGTAGCCAAATTCAATGCCGCTCGCCTGCTTCAAAGCCTTATCAAACTCCGCTAATGAGGCATGGGATGCGGCAAGACAGGCGCGCGCCTGTTGTCGTTCCTGCGGCCGTGAAATGCCTGCCATTGTTGAGAGTGCGAAATCCAGTGTCTTGCGGGCGCGATCCTCATGCCCGCCGCGAAGCTCCACGACAACGATATCGCACAGCGTCTTCACACGGTTCTTGGCCGAACCAATCTGCGCGAACATTAGATTGGCTTTAGCGCCTTCGCCGACAGCGGCCATGAGCGAGGCCAACTCACTCAGCGCCCACTCGCGGAACAGCTCCGCCGTGATGGATTCCGCCAGGCGTTCGGCCTCCATCGCCAGGCCATGCGCCACTTCGTCATAACCAAAAGCCAAATAGCTATGCGCGGTAGAAACCAAAGTAGGAAGCCGCTCATGTGGCGCTTCGATCAGAGAGGCCGTTGCTTCGGCGAAATCGGGCCGTCCGGCCGCCAGCTGACCCTCAGCAACGGCGCGCAACGCCTTGTCGCGGAGCACTGCATCAGGCACCTGCTGGGCTGCCGCCAGTGCTTCTTCGGTCCGCCCGGCCCCGGCCAGCGCGACCGCGATTCCGCTCAACGCGGCAATCACAGAGCGTGGATCGCTGATCGCCCTGGCGATGCGCAGCGCCTCTTCAGATTGGCCGATACGGGCCTGCGCCCTGATAATATCGCTTAACGCCCAATCGCGCAGATTGTCCTTTTCCACGCTTTCAGCCGCGACCTCGGCCTCGACGATCAGACAAGCTGGCTCGGGGGCGCCATAGCAACGCTCTGCTCGCGCCTTCAGCACCTGCAAATCAGGCGTGGCACCCACGACGACCGCCCGCGCCTCGATAGCCCAATTCGGCCCAAACGCCTGTTCAAGCACGGTGCGGGCTTGTTCGATCTGATCGGCTTGAGATCGGTCCAAACGCAGCAGAAGACCTTGCGCCTCACCGGCGGCGGAAGTGAGGTTATCGAGCAGCTCGTGACTCGGTTTGCCATCGACCGGCAGATTGGCAAAGCGCTGATAGGTGCGGACGGCTTCAGCTGTTTCAGCCGACATCACACCGCCAATTCGCCCGCCATAGAGGCCAAGTTCCGCGAGGCGGAGTTGAATCTGGCGCACCAGAAGACTGTAGCGTCCGGTCTGCGACTCGGAATCAATCTCCGCATCACTAAGGGCGACCGGCATCGTATAGGGGTGCGCAGCGGGTACAATCAGGGGCGTCTTTGCAGCCACCCGGTCAGCTCCCACAGCGAGCAACAGGCACGCGCCAGCCAGCACCGCGCTGGCGCGGCGGTACGGGACAATATTAAAACTCCGCTGAATCCAATTCACCACTCTGATAATAGCGGCACGCGCCGCGCCAGCATATTGAATATCACCACCCCACACCCATATAGCTAGAGCAGGCGGCGCCGAAATACCGGGCCAACCTGTGGTACGGCCGTGCCGCGCGCCGATCGGTGACAGTGAAGGGCGCGTGAAAACGGTCTTGTTGTCGAATGACTCGCTCGAGGGGAGGAGTGCCGACGATGACACGATTATCGCCGTTCAATAGCCCGCTTTTACTCGGGTTCGATCATTTGGAACAGATTCTCGAGCGCGTCTCGAAGACCTCCAATGACGGCTATCCGCCATATAACATTCTGCAGACGGGAGATGATCGTCTCAGAATCAGCCTAGCGGTGGCGGGATTCACAGAAGCCGAGCTGTCGGTGACGGTGGAGCAAAACCAGTTGCATATCCATGGCTGCCAGCAGGACGACCCCAATGCGGTCTATTTGCACCGCGGCATCGCCGCGCGGCGATTTCACCGCACCTTCTTGCTTGCCGAATCAATCGAAGTTGATTGCGCGGCGCTCGACAATGGTCTTTTGAATATCGACCTGGTGCAGCCCGTGCCGGCGCAAGCGGTTCGCACAGTCGAAATCAAGCGAAGCCAGGCAAGGCCAGGCGAAAAAGCGAATTTGTTTGAAGGTGGCCACGACCCGGCCCGGACACGGAGGAGCGCATCATGAATATCAAAGCCGACCATCCCCTGGATTTGCACGCAACTCTCACCGGCTTGGGCGAATCCAATATCGCCTATATCGATCGCCGCAGCTTCGGAGGCAAATTGCGCTATGTCATTTTGGACGGCGCGAATGAGATTATCGGTGTTGCCGACAAACGTGACATCGCGTTTGCCGCCGCACGCCAGCATGGCCTGGAGCCGTTCAGCGCCCACTAAATCAGCGAAAACTCATCGAAGGTTGACCTGGCGCACTGTGCCGATAAGCGGCCGGCTCTCGCCGTCGATGTTGCGCAACAGCAAATACTCACCACGGTAAATTCCCGGCGGCCACGCGCCCAGATCGGGCCGCAACTGGCCGATCGTTTGGAAATGCTGATGCGCGGATTTATCAATGCGCTGCTCTCGTTCCGCCACCACCGACCCATCTGGCGCTACGATGCGAAAGCGTTCGATATCTCCGGCAGCCAGACCGAACATATCCACCCAGAAAACCAATAATGGCGCGAGCGTCGAGATATCGCGTGCCCGATGCGCGCCACGACGAACGCCGCGACGTTCGGGAATTTGCGCTGCGAATCCGGCCAGCAGCACAGCGCCCGGCGAATACGTGAGTTGCTTTGCCGCCGTCGCTGACCACAAACGCTCGCCTGTGTCAGAGCAGTTGAGCGGCGGGCCGCCACCGAAAGGATCAACGACTTTGCCGTCATGCCGCACGATGAAATCAAGATGAGGAAAGGTGGAATTTCCAGAAAGACCTATCAAGCCGAGCGATTCACCCGTTCGAACCTGCTGGCCGGTGCGAACGGTGATGCTGCCTTTCATGAGATGGCTGTATTGCGTCTCCCATCCGGCGTCATGGACGAGGACAACGGCGTTTCCCGCCTCACGACCGTCAAGCGAGCGCGTGCTTTCGTCGGCGCTGATATCTGGCTCACCGTCGCGAATCGCACGCACTTTGCCGGCGGCGGCGGCACGTACCGCGGTACCGCGGCTCATGGCGGGCAAGTCGACAAGGCGAAAATCTGTTCCCTTGTGGCCGTCATAGCTGAGGGCGCCGCAGCGATAATCGGCAACTTCCTTGCTGGCATCGCGGTCGACATAAAACTGGATGAAGCATTCGCTTCCAACTTGGCAAGCAACCGGAATCTCAAGCGCCGGCGGTGCGGCCATCGCCCGCTCGTCAACCGCTCCAACGCTTAGTAGCGCCGCAAGGCCAGCGAAGACGGCGGTGAGCACCCTGTACTTGATAGCGTCGGCAGCCTGCATCATCTCTCCCCGCTTCCCGCAACTGGTAAGCATAGCGTAAAGCGCGCACCTTCAATCGCTCCATCATGTGCCCGCCGACTGGTGCAGGTAATTGTGCCACCATGCGCTGCGGTGATTTGCCGCGAGATGCTGAGCCCAAGGCCCGAATGTGCGCCGAAGGGCTCGTTCTCGGGTCGGAGCGTGTAGAACCTTTCGAATATCGCCTCACGCAAATCCTCGGCGACGCCCGGGCCTTGGTCCTCGATATCTACGCGGATTTCACCATTTGCCCGCGCCAGGCGAATTTCGATCTCGCCACCAGGCGGGCTGAACGACCGGGCATTGCTGAGCAAGTTTTGAAAAACCTGCACCAGTCGATCCTCAACCGCATATACCATAAACGGTTCTTTGTCCTCGGCGGTGAAGCAGAGACGGAGATCCTCGGCGCTGAACGCTGGGCGGTGCATCTCCACCAGCGTCATCAGCACGGCGCCGATATCGATGGCTTGTGCGTCGGCACGCGACATTTCGGTATCGATGCGCGACGCATCGGTGATCTCGCTTAAGAGGCGATCGAGACGCGTGATGTCGTGGCCGACGATATCAAGCAGCTTGTCGCGCTGCGCAGGGTCGCGTACGCGGCGCGCGGTCTCCACTGCGTTGCGGACGGAGCTAAGGGGGTTCTTGATCTCATGGGCAACATCGGCGACGAAAATCTCAATGGCATCCATGCGCACCCAGAGCGCTTGCGTCATATCCCTGAGCGCCCGGGAGAGGCCGCCAATCTCATCGCGACGCGCAGTAAAGTCGGGAATGGAAACCTTGCGCCCCCGCCCCGCCCGCACCCGCTCTGCTGCTTCCGCGAGGCGGCGCACCGGGCGGGTGATGGTGCGCGCGAAGTAGAGCGAGAGCAGAACCGTAATGGCCAAGGCGACCGCGAAGGCCTCGAGAATGGTAAAGCGCACATCGCGGACGCTGCGCGCGACGTCCTCGGCGCCGCTTGATAATAAGAGTGCGCCTTGGATCCGGCGGAGCGGTTGCACCGGAAGCGCCGTTACGCCGATGAGTACACCCTCCTCTGTTTCGCGAATGGTACTTGCGTTCTCGCCCACGAGGGCCCGCGCCGCCTCGGGGAAATCCGCCGCCCGCGCGTGCGCCGGCTCGGATTGTCGCGGCACGTGCGTGCGCGGTGGCAAATGTGTGATGACCCAATCATAGACAGCGACGGCTGCCCGACCGAGCGCACCGCCGCCGACCGGCGGCGGCAATTCCTTGGTCTGCACATAGCTGCCGGGGAGCAATAGGGAATCGACAATCAAAATGCCTTGGCTGTCGAACAGGCGGGCGCGCGTGCCGGGCGGAAGGGCGAGGCGTTGTATAAGCCGCCCGGCTAGTTCGGGATCGAGCCAACTATTCTCACCGTCAGGCAGAACCACCACGCTTTCGCCGAGGGCGCCTGCGATCAAGGCGCCCTCGCGGGCGAGGCCAGCCAGCTTGGCATCAAACAGATCACTTTGGTAGCGGTCGAGATAGAAAAACCCGCCAACAACTATGGCGAGCGCCAGGACGTTGATGGCGAGAATTCGCGCCGTGAGGGAAGCGACGGGAATGCGCCAGCGGCGTGGCGGCGCAGCGGCCTGTCCTAGAGGTGGCGAGGCGGGCGGCTGAGGCGAAGAAGCGCGGGCGGGAGAGATAGTGGCCGCCACCGTTTCATCCAGGGATATTTCCGGCGGCGTGGCGCCGGAAATATCCTCAGAGTTGGGTGAATTTGTAACCGACACCGTAGAGGGTGTCGATCTGTGCGAAGTCCGGATCGACGGCTTTGAATTTTTTTCGGATGCGCTTGATGTGGCTATCGATGGTTCTGTCGTCAACATAAGTCTGATCATCATAAGCTGCATCCATCAATTGGTTGCGGCTTTTCACATGGCCAGGCCGGAGTGCCAGCGCCTTGAGAAGCAAAAATTCGGTTACGGTAAGGATGACCTGCGCGCCATTCCATGTACAGGCATGCCTTACCGTATCGAGTACAAGCGCGCCGCGCATCAGCGGCGGCTCCAGCTCGCCGGCGCCATCCCCGCCCAGCGCCGCATCGCCCGGCGGCAGGTTGCGGCGCATCACCGCGCGAATACGCTCGATCAACAAACGCAGCGAAAACGGCTTGGAAACGTAATCGTCGGCGCCGTGCCGCAAACCTTCTAATTCATCGGCTTCCTGATCCCTGGAGGTCAGGAATATGACCGGAAGATCGCTTTGCTGACGAAGACGGCGAAGAACCTCCAAGCCATCCATGCGTGGCATCTTGATATCGAGGATCGCCAAATCCGGCGGGCAGCGCAAAATATCCTGAAGTCCCTCAACGGCGTCACCATGCGCGCGCACATCGAATCCTTCGGATTCAAGCGCGATCGTCACCGAGGTGAGCAAATTCCGGTCATCATCGATGACGGCAATCGTTGAGGTCACACCAACATTCCTGCGCAATTCCTGTGCAATTCCTGCACAAATCGAAGTTCGAACCGCAACTATAGGTCAGAATGCGGCAAATTTGCGGCGAATCGCTCTTAACCCACAGCAAAATTAGATCTGTAAGGCGTGCGTATCGAGATGTAAATCAGCTGAACCGCAACAAGAAGTGCGGCGCCCAACACCTAGCCCGGATTATTCACGGCGTGTCGTGATAGGGTCGGTGAGCGTAGATTAAGCTGTTGAAATGCCGT
>JAQBTG010000042.1 GCA_027624955.1 Pseudomonadota bacterium | reverse complement strand
AAACGGGAGATGAACGGTCGAACCGGGAGAAAAAGCCTGTAGCCCCACTCCAGGGCAATGAGGGCTCCCGGCAGGGATGCGGCGCGCGCTGCCCAGCGCCATCTGGGCAAACGAGTCCAAACCTCTACGAATGCTGCCGCGCCGGAAAGAACGCGCCCATCACTTGCGCGAACATGGAAGCGCTTCATTGCACGCTCTTGGGTAATTCCTTCCGGAGGAGCGGCGCTGGTTTCAGAAATGTCGACAAAACAAAGAGAGTGATCTTGATCCTTGCGCCGATAGTATCCTATCTCTGCCCGACACAGGGAACAGGAGCCGTCAAAATACACCGTCGATTTCGGAAGCACTGACTCCACGTTGATCTCCTAAAAATAAATCGTCAGTTAATCAGAACCGGAGCTTTAAGGATGTACGTCTGATCTCCAATCTGTCGAACGAGGAACTCGGCGACATCCGCGCGCGAAATGGTTCCGTTGCGCCACTGAGATGCCTCGGAAAGAATTTGGTAGTGACCGGTCCGCGGTCCACTGGTCAAAACTCCAGGCCTTGCGATCGTCCAATCAAGTTCACTTTCCTTGATCAGTTGCTCTTGCAAACTCTTATCGTTATAAGCGCGGCCGAAGACGATCTGAAACGGCAGACGCTGCAGGCAGCTGATGCTCGCGCGGCTATCGCCAGCTCCAAAACCGGTTACACAGATCAGACGTTTGACACCCTGGATTTTCATTTCCTGGATCAGCACTCGAGTCGCGTCCGAGAACAGGTGCACAGGCCGGAACAAGTCTCCTAATCCAACGGATAGGGTCTGGATAACGACGTCCACTCCGACGAGAGCCGTCTCTACATTCTCGGTTTTCAACGCGTCGCCCCGCATCTTCTCGAGGCTAGGATTTGAGATCGCAATTGCGGTAGCGGATCGAGCGAAGGCGCGCACATCATGACCCACATCAAGGGCTTGGCGGGTCGTTTCCAACCCGATTCCCTTGCTGGCGCCGACAATCAATACACGCATGATGGAACCTTTACTTTCTAATCATTTCCAGTAACCAACTTAACCCTGGTGCCGATGCGAGTGACTATCATCGCGGTCGGTGAGATCGTCAGTCTCCAAGACCTCCTTTTGACATATGGACGGGCTCCATATGACAGGCTCCAACCCATATACCGCACTCGTTTGGAAGCCTCCCGGATGCTGATCATCCACACCGCGCTCTTTTCGAGACGACCTCTCAGATGATCGATCCCTCGCGCTGGATGGCAACCCAGGCAATGACTTGCTTGCCAACTTCGATCGGCAACACACGCCAGTACATGATGAAGGGTGTGCCATCTTTCTTGTAGTTGATTGCCTTACCTTCAAATTTACCGCCCGACTTCAGCGCGTCGGAAAGCCTCTCAATTACCTTGGAATCAGTACCCGGTCCTTGAAGAATCCGCGGCGTCTTGCCGATGATTTCAGACGGGTCGTGACCCGTTAATTTCTGGAAAGACTTGTTAGCGTAGATAATCTTGCCTTCCACCGATGCATCCGTGATCAGCACAGAGTCGAAGCTGTTCTCTGCCAAAACCTGGAGCAGGGCCAGCCCGCCATCAGCTCCATTCATCAGTTTCTCAAACGTAGCGGCCATTTTGGGTTCCTTCGCATTAAAGGCACCGCCTGTGACCAATCCGGTCAGTGACGGCGCAATCATTGATTTGTTGTATCAGTCTTTGGGTCTTTTTGGTTCATTGCGGGTAGAACCACGCACAAATAATTCAGGTTTCGCGGACGCTGCTGTCCAGGTCGCGACCGTGATAGCTGCAGCCCCTATTAGAACGGTATGACCGATCGCGCTAACGGCCAAGAACGTGTAACTTCCAGCCGCCACTGCAGACGCCACGCACCACATCAGACCCAGGGCCTGCAAAACATAATGGCGAATGGCGATATCAGGAATATTACGAAGCGGGCTTACCTCATGGTTGAATACAAAATCCCAGCAATACACGACAAGTCTTCGAATGGCGTAGAACATGATGGTCTCCCTTTGTTAGCGATCATACCTAATACGTGCCGATCGGTCGTTTGGATCAGTTCATGGGATTGGTCAGCAGCACGACTACATCATCGACCGTGGTGGATAGCCCATATCTTGCGGCTGTCTTAAGCCCAGTGCCGCAATGTGGGGCTGTTCAGCGCGATCTCCTTGCGCAATTTCGAGGTCTTGGCGCAGAGTGGCGCTATGCTAATCGACGACTTTACCGATGACGGCCTCGTCTCCAAGCTGGGGACCCGGTGGCGTGGAGTCAGCGACCAAGTCATGGGCGGGATCTCAGAGGCCACCGTATCTCACGGCGTGATAGATGGCCGCCCCAGTCTGCGCATGACCGGCGATGTTCGACTGGAGAATGATGGCGGCTTCATCCAAACGGCGCTCGATCTGGCCCCTTCGGGAGATACCCTTAACGCCGCCGACTTCTCCGGGGTGCGTATCGTCGTCCGCGGGAATGGCGAGAAATACTCGGTTCATCTCCGGACACCAGATAATGTCCGGCCCTGGCAGTCCTACCGGGCATATTTCACTGCAGGGTCGGATTGGAAGGCTATGGATCTTCCCTTCGAGACCTTTGTGCCATATCGGCTGGAAACCTCCTTGGACACGACGCAGCTTCGCCGCATCGGTCTGGTCGCTATTGGGCGAGCGTTCTACGCCGATCTCGCGGTTTCTGAGCTTGCCTTCTATCGCTAAGTTGCGTTCAGCAGCCAGAGTGAGACATTAAGAAGGGTCGCGTAGGTGACCCAGGCGGCGTAGGGCACGAACATCAGGCCGGCTAGGCGTTCGATGCGCCAGAACATGATCGTGTTGGCGATGATCGCAACCAGCAGAATGACGATCTCGAGTAACGCCAAATCGATCCGCTGTAACCCGAAAAACACAAACGACCACGCGAGGTTGAGGCAGAGCTGCAGGCCGAAGACCGCAAAAGCCGTCCGCGTCGCCTCGAATGACCGAAGTCTCCATACTCGCCAAGCCGCGATGCCCATCAGGATATAAAGTGCGGTCCAAACGGGCGCGAATAACCAATCTGGCGGATTAAAAGGCGGCTTCTCGAGCGCTTGATACCAGGTATCGACGCTGGTTGCCGTGATAGCGCCGCCGCCACCGGAGACCGCAAGGCACAGAATTATGAACGCGAAGAGACCGAGCAGATCACGGCTTCTCTTGGGACGATCTCTCGCTGGTTCTGCCATTTCTACCTCAATCGGCCTCTATCGAGCTTAAGGCGGTTAATTTTGCGCATTAGGCGAATTTAAACCATTAGAAAACCTGCAAAAGTCCAGGAGCGCTAAAAAGTCTACAAAGCTGGGTGTTCCCCCGCAACCAACGCCTCCATAGCATTAAATTTCGACTGTCATAGTAGTCAACTCTCGGTGGTTTCGGGCCCCGCAACCATCAAAGACGTACCGTCGTTCCCACCAAAGGGAACGGCGGTATTTTTTTTGTTGGGGCGGTGAAATGCTTCTATTGGGTTTCATCGACCATGCGGTTTGAAAAGTCCCACGACTGATAGCGAAGAATTTCAAGCTTTATCGCGACTTCTTTATCGGCTCTCGATAGAAGCCACCGGGCGAGCGGTGATTCGCGGTTTTCCAGGTAGCGGTCGATGAGAGATTGAAGCACGAGCTTGCCGCGGTCAGGATGTATTGTGGCTCGCGCTCGGCCGCGCACGCCGCGGTAGGGCATTTCTTCTGAAGCGATTTCAAATCCGCATTTTTCGTTTGATTCTATGAGAGACACGATTGTGGCGGTGCACGCCGTGGCGCACCAAATGGCGTCGGATTCGGGCAGAAACCAAAGAGACAGGACTATCGGCCAGCCGCTAGGCGCAACCCCAGCTAGGCGCACCGGAATGCGTGCCTCATGCAAATAGGCCCTTATGGCGTCTAGACCCCAGGGGCCGCTCAGAGTTTGTTCTGACATTGCATTAATTTACTCGTCGTCATCTTGGTCAGGTCGCCACTGCCGCTCAGCAAAATACATTGAGAAACTGTGTGGTCGTGGAATTGATATTGATCATAGCACCAATAAATAGGGACGGCCGACATGATGCCGACCGCCCTCATTTGAAAAGGTGGATGCCAATCAATTTGGCAAGAGGACCGTATCGATTACGTGAATGACACCGTTGGACGTCTCAATGTCGGCCGAGACAACTTTTGCTGCATCAACCATCACACCGTCAGTCGCGTTCACCGATACCTTGCTTCCCTGGACCGTCTGAACCATTGCGATCTTGCCCGCAATGTCCGCAGACATAATCTTGCCGGAAACCACGTGATAGGTGAGGACCGAAATGAGCTGGTCCTTGTTTTCCGGTTTCAGCAAATTTTCCACTGTGCCAGCGGGCAGTTTTGCGAATGCTGCATCGGTTGGCGCAAAAACAGTAAACGGACCATCGGACTTCAAGGTCTCGACGAGGCCGGCAGCCTGTACCGCTGTAACCAGTGTGTTGAATTGACCCGCCGAAACGGCCGTGTCCACAATATCAGCAGCCTTTGCTGTGACCGCACCAAATACAAAGGGAATGGCGGCGAGAGTAGCGATGAGGGATACGCGAAGTGACTTCAAAGTAGATCTCCTTCATTTGCGGGTGTGTTGCTCAACTGCTGACTTCTACGCCTCAGCTCTGACTTTGGATCATCTGAATTTCTTGATGATAACCAGTGCAAAGCAAAATTGACTCTTCGAACACCGCGACTGACATCGACCCATAGACACGGCTTTCATCAGCGATGTCCCAATTCATTGGTGGCCAACCGAGGTAACGCCGGATTTCCGGAAAGAGTCATGTATGCGATTCTGGAAGCCGGTTCTGAGTGATCCGAACGTCTGCCGCGTCCGTAGAAAACTACAGTTCAGCAATATCTACGGAGGATCTACGATGAACGCGCTGGTACCACCTAACGAAACAAACAACGTCACTTCGGTAGATGAGCGCTCCACCTCACCCTCTAGACCAAGCCATGAAGACGCGGAAGCAGCTGTTAGCACCTTGATCCGCTGGGCTGGAGATGATCCGTCTCGGGAAGGGTTGTTGGGAACGCCCGATCGCGTCGTTCGCGCTTACAATGATTTCTTCGGCGGCTACAGGGAAGACCCAGTTGAGGTTCTGTCCCGAACGTTTGAGGAAACCGACGGTTATGACGAGTTGGTGCTTCTCAAAGACATTCGAATCGAAAGCCATTGCGAGCACCATATCGTGCCGATTATTGGCGTAGCCCACATAGGTTATTTGCCACGAAACAGGGTGGTCGGAATCAGCAAGTTGGCGCGGATTGTCGATATTTTTGCGCACCGGCTTCAGATTCAAGAAAAGCTGACTTCACAAATTGCGACCACAATCCAGGAGGTTCTGCAGCCCCGGGGTGTAGGGGTAATCATCGAAGCGGCGCACCAATGTATGACGACGCGCGGCGTTCGCAAGCCCGGAGTCACAATGGTGACGAGCCGCCTTATTGGCGATATCCGAGACGTTCCGGAAACCAGGCAAGAATTCATGGAAATGATCGGTCGCTGACCTCGATTGTCGGGTGCTGTTCGAAACCAGAAAATAATCCAATGAGAGCCACAAGTAATTCATGGATCGCCACCGTACCGGTGTTGGAGCACTTTTCTCAGGTGGCCGACGAATCGAGATATAGTGCGGTCCCGGACGATTGGTTCATCGGTATTTCAGATGTTGTTGATTCGACGAGCGCGATTGGCGCCGGCCACTACAGGGCTGTGAATCTCGCTGGCGCCGGCACGATTAGCGCGGTGATGAATGCGCTGCAGAACGTCCGGTTATTCGCATTCGGTGGCGAAGGTGCTCGTTTCGCCGTGCCGGCTGATCAGGCGCAGCTCGCAACCAAGGTTTTCTCTCGCGTCGCCTCTTGGGCCGAGCGAGAACTCGGTCTTCGGATGCGGGTCGGCATGGTCAAAGTGTCTGAATCTCGGTTAGCAGGATATGACGTGCGCACCGCCTTCTGGAAAGCGTCTGACGACGTTCAGTATGCGGTGTTTTGCGGGGGCGGTTTCGAGTGGGCGGACGCCAAGCTCAAGAAAGGTGAGATCGGGTTAGGGATTGAGACAGATACAGAACCGCCGGACCTGACCGGCCTTTCCTGTCAATGGGGGCCGATACATCCGCAAAACGGACATGTAGTTTCATTGATCGTTAAAAAACCGATCAGGCGAATGGGGCCTGTTTTCGCACTGCCATTTCGCGCGTTATCGAGATACTTGAGAAGGCGCCGCGTCTCAACCCGGTTCCGGCCGAAGGGCCGAACGTCCGTTGGCCGACGGATGCCAACTCACTGCAGGCGCGTATCGTTCGCCATGGCCGCGCACTCATCTGGCGACGCTTCCGTGTGCTCGCAAGCACTTTTTTTGTTTGGTCGGTGTTTAAGGCCCGAATTCGCTTTCCTCGATTTGATCCCGATCAGTATCGAAGTGCGGTTGCGAGCAACACTGATTTTCGAAAATTTGATGATGCTCTGATGATGATTGTAGATTGTTCAGAAGAAACGATCGGGAAGCTTCGCAGCCTGCTGGAGGAAGCCACGACCGGACGAATCGTTCGATACGGTATGCATCTGCAGAAAACTGCCTTGATGACGTGCATCGTTCCATCGGCCTATTCGGCAGATCACATGCATTTCGTCGACGGCGCGGACGGCCGTTACGCCTTTGCTGCACGCGCGCTACGAGCCTAGTTAGCAACAAATCTCGGATGAAAAAAGCTTCTGAACTACCTACCCAAATAGTCGGGGACCCCTGCGGATGAGATACCTGCACACGATAGTGCGCGGGGCCGACCTAGACGCATCGCTTCGGTCTTGCTTCGATTTGCTCGGTTCAAAGGAGACCAGCCGCATAGTGAGCAAATAGGGGTTGGCAATATGGTTTAGTTCGCTCGCCCGACGGCGTCTCCCTCGAACTCCATCGGAACGGACCTGCGCTGCTTCCAAATCGCCCATGAAATGGGACGGAGAAGACGGGCGATTGCCAGGCTGCCATCACTAACGGACAAAATTCGCTCAACACATAGTTTGTGTGCATTTGCTGTTGTGATCGCCCCCGTGAACCGGGCCCTGTTGCTGATTTGGCGAGTGGGTTTTGGTTTCAGGTTTCGGGGAGCAGAACAGGTGCCAACGATATCGCCGCAAATGGCCCTGACAAAATACGACTGATCCATAACGACACACCGTTCGTATAAAACTAGGAATGAATGGAGTGTATATGTCCAGATTAGTGCGCAACTCATTAGTTGTAGCAGTTGCCGGTTTTGTTATGGCAGCGTGCAGCGTTTTTGGCGGCAAGGCCGCAGAAGAACCGCCGCACCAGGTCGTCATACAGGATGGTGATTTTCAAATTCGGACATATGGCGCGTACGTCGTCGCCCAGACATATGTCGACGAGCCATTTGATGACGCAGTGGGTACAGGTTTCAGTCGCTTGTTTGGTTATATCTCCGGTGCAAACCAGGGAATGACTGAGATCCAAATGACGGCCCCAGTGATCTCCGCGCCAAGAAGAGATACTGAAGCGGTGGCAGTGTTTGTTGAGCAATCTAAGAATGGGGCCGGCGGCTGGACCATCGGCTTTGTGCTTCCCGACGACTACACGATTGAAACAGCACCACGCCCAAAAAACGAGCTGATAGAGATCGTCGAAATTCCTGAACACAGTGTCGCCGCGGTACGGTTCACTGGTTCGTTCGACAACGAAGCAGCGGAAAAGAAGCGAGAACTGTTGGCTGAGTGGCTCGAAACTAAACAGCAAGAGCATCTCAATGACTGGAAGATGGCGGGTTACAATCCGCCTTGGACAATTCCATCTCTTCGGCGAAACGAGGTCATCGTAACTTTGCGTTAGCGCTGGTTGTCGGCAGGCAATTGAATTGGAATAGCCTTGGGGTTGGTTCAAAACATGATGTGGGTTGTCTGAATCAAGATATTGGGCGGCGTATTTACCGCACCTCAGGCGCCGGCTGCTATCGTTTTCCGTTTGACCCTCTCACGTTGGATTAGAATGGCAGGCGCTATCTCCTCCATTTTTCCTACAAACGGCATCTTCGTATTATCGGATCTCGTGCCAGCGCAGGAGCAAGCCGGCCGAGGACCGCTAAATACGGATAAACGGTTGGATGAGGCGCGGTAACAGGGCCGTAAACTTGATCGGTGCGTCTGTGATGGCGAGGCAGACACAGTTCTCGCCGGGGCCTGCGGCAGGGCTATGGACGGTATCTTCGGCAACGTCCTCCATATCTCCGCGTGAGTACGCGCCATGCTGATCGGTAAAACTGCCGGACAACACGAGGGTGAGTTCGCGACCCCGATGGCCGTGCTCCGGGACGGGACGGCCTGGTGGAATTAGTAGTAATCGCGACCATGCTTTGTCGCTGGTTGTGATGACATGTTGACGAACACCACCTCCGACGGACCGCCAGGGTACCGTATCGACGTCGCCGCCGACATAGTCTCGCAACGGTTGCGGCAAGGTAGCAGATGTCGCTGCCGGAGGTGTTGTCTTGGTTGCGGCAGGCGCGTCGAGAGCGGCAAACGCCCGATCCAAGGCACCTTCAGACATGATTTCAGGACGACTATCGTCGAGCAACACGCCACCGATATCTTCGAGATCCGCAACGGTCCGGCGGCAAGCCGGGCACAGCGCCAGATGTGTTGCGACGGCCAGGCTCCAGCTTTCGCCGATGCCGCCGGCGCCATAGCTGACCAACAAGTCCTCACCTGGATGATGGGTGATCATATCTCATTCCTCAACATGGGCCGGAGCTTCGCAAAAGATAACCGTATGCGTGACTTCACTGTGCCAAGCGGCAGCTCAAGCCGATCCGCGATTTCCTGATGCGTAAGGCCCTCGTTAAAAGAGAGGCGAACAACCTCTTGTTGCTCAAGGGGTAGTTCATCCAGACATTCTCGTATCTTTTTGCCTCGATCCTGGGTATGGAGCTGGTCGTCGACGGGGCTTTCCGCCTCTGGAACCAACGACGGATCATTGGGGTCCAACTCGGGCCTTCGTTCCCGGCGAAACCGGTCAATTCGAAGATTTCGGGCGATGGTAAAAACCCAAGTCGAGGCGGACGCTTTCGCGGGATCGAACAGATGGCTTTTCCGCCATACCGAAAGCATCGCTTCTTGGGCCAGCTCCTCTGCGGTTTGGCGATCGGTTCCCGAACGCAACAGCACAGACTTCAAGCGCGGCGCGAAATATTCAAAAAGCTCGGCAAACGCCTGCTTGTCCTGGGTCGCCGCGAGGCGGTCGAGGAGGCCGTTATGGTGCGTCTCATCATTCATCGATTTCGGCCTACCCCGAGTCCCGACCGATTTTGCTCTTGAGCGAATCAGCGTAACCATAGGTTTATATGATTCGCCGAGGGCCTCACAACGATGGCCGACCACGAGAGGGAGTGCAATGCTCATACACCTTTTACGGCATTACCGAACAATTGGATCACCAATCAAAAAAAGATGATCCAAATCGTTGTTGGGCGCGTACCACTATAATACCCAGTTTCAGACATGATCTATCCTCAGAACAGGCCAGCCATGAATTTCAACAATCTCTCGCGGTCTGTTCCGCTCAACATTGCGGTTATCGGAAGTGGTATTTCCGGCCTTTCAGCAGCATGGTTATTGAGCAAAACTCATTCGGTGACGGTGTATGAACAAGCGCAACGGGTTGGCGGGCATTCCAATACGGTGACGGTGAGAACACCCGATCATGATGCAGGAGTCAAAAGGCCAGTGCCGGTTGATACCGGGTTCATCGTTTACAATGAGGTCAATTATCCGAATCTGGTAGCGCTGTTTGATCATTTGGATGTCCCGACGCAGCCGAGCGACATGTCGTTCGCAGTATCTCTGGATCGTGGAAAATTTGAGTACAGCAGCCGCGGATTGAACGCCTTATTTGGCCAACGCCGCAATATAGTTAACCCCAAATTTTGGCATATGGTGAACGAACTCCGACGGTTCTATAGGGATGGCGAGCGGTTTCTCTCGGGCCTCGGTGTGGATCACAGCCAAACACTGGGTGGGTTCCTTTCAGATGGCGGGTATGGCGCCGAATTCATCAACCGCTTCATCCTACCGATGGGTGCCGCTATCTGGTCCACCAGGGCTGAAGAGATGCGCGAACAGCCTGCCCTGACGTTTATTCGCTTCTTCAAAAGCCATGGGCTCCTAGGGTTTACAGACCAGGTGGCCTGGCGAACCGTATCCGGTGGCAGTCGGGAATATGTCAAGCGGCTTACGGCCGACTACGCGGGGCGAATCCACTTGGGCTGCGGGGCCGTCGCTATTTCGCGCCAGCCGCAGGGGGTCGAGGTTACTGACGCCTCGGGAGCTCTTCATCGTCACGATGCGGTGGTTATCGCGACCCATGCCGACCATGCGCTTATGATGTTGACCGACCCCGATCCTCAGGAACAGAAAACTCTGGGAGCCTTCCGATACACCGACAACCGGGTCATACTCCACGCTGATGATCGCTTGATGCCGACCCGCCGCCGAGTTTGGTCGAGTTGGAATTACATGGGTGATCGTGATGGGGTAAGTGTGAGCTACTGGATGAATTCGTTGCAGGGCATTGATCCGCGAAATCCGCTATTTGTGACCGTAAATCCTCTTGAAGAACCGGCCCAAAGCCTGACGCATCAAATTTTTGACTATCAGCATCCGTTCTTCGACCTGGCCGCTTGGCGGGCACAAGAGAAACTATGGGAGCTCCAGGGCCGAAATAATACCTGGTTTTGCGGCAGCTATTTCGGGTATGGCTTCCACGAGGATGCCCTGCAGGCGGGACTCGCCGTTGCTGAAGAGTTGGGCGGAATCAAGCGCCCCTGGTCGGTGCCGGATGAATCCGGGCGTATCCATCGTCACTCAGCCCCTTACCCTCATTTGGTTGCCGCATGAACGAGGTTGCTTCCGGTATCTATAACGGGTTCGTCGTCCATGAAAGGATGCGACCGCGACGCCACCGGTTCCGCTACCGGGTGTTTACCCTGTTGCTCGATTTGGACGAATTGGAGGCGTTGTCGAAACGCCATTGGTTGTTGGGTTACAATCGCCGCGCCTTCTTCTCTATCATGGACCGGGATCACGGTGAGCTTCGAGGTGGAGGTGAACCGGAAAGTATCCGTGTCTGGATTCAAGGCGAACTCAACAGTGCTGGCTTAGGCGAGTACGGAAAACGCGTCATGATGCTTTGTTATCCGCGGATTCTCGGTTACGTATTCAATCCTCTCACCGTATATTTTTGTTTCGGTAACGAGCGTGAATTGGGTGCTGTTGTGTATGAGGTTCACAACACTTTCGGGGAAAGACATCGGTATATATTGCCGGTTCTCCAACAAGACTCCGCGGTGATAAAACAAAGCTGTAACAAGGAATTCTATGTGTCGCCATTTGTCCCGATGGCGTGTCGCTATGACTTTCATGTTCTTGCCCCAGCGGAAGACGTCCGGATTGTTATTCGCGAAGGAGATGATGTTGGCCTGCTCTTGGTCGCTGCGTTTGTGGGTCGTCACAGCGCGCTTAGCGACGGCGGATTGCTGAAGGCGGCATTTCGATATCCTCTTATGACTGTAAAGGTCTTGGTCGCTATTCGATTTGAGGCAATACGGCTGTTCCTGAAAGGGATCACCGTCATTCCCCGCCGGCGTTCGCAACAGGAAACGCCGGCCGCCAATCCCCAACCCTAAGCACCAAGTAGGTTTTCATTTCCATGTCTACAGCGCTTCGCCAACGTTCCCAAAAATCTGCTCTTCCTCGCGTTGCCGGGCCGCTCTTGCTGAGCGATAGGACGGTAGAAAAGGTCTTGCGCCAGCTAACTGCAACGCTGCAAGGCGGCCGTGTCACCTTTGTGCTTTCCAGCGGCAGGCAGATTCAGTGCGACAGCGGTGTCGCGGGTCCGGAAGCGATACTTTATCTCCGTTCTCTGAACGCTTTGCGCCGGTTGCTGACGGCTGGGTATATCGGGCTCGCGGAGGGCTATATGGCGGCTGAATGGAGCACCCCGTCGCTAAGGCAACTCTTTGATTTCGGGACGGTAAATGAAATCTGCCTAAATCAAACCCTGAAAGGCAACTGGGCCGTCCGGCTTGCTCATATGGCAACTCACGGGTATCGCCGCAACAGCCGCCGGGGAAGCCGCAAAAACATCACCCGGCACTACGATTTGGGCAATGCATTTTTCTCTCGTTGGCTTGACCCATCAATGACCTATTCCGCAGCGTTGTTCCGCGAGGGCGGGGCAGAGACCCTCCTTGAAGCGCAGAATAACAAGTACCAGAGAATTATCACCGAGTTGGGAATTGAAACCCATCATCGGGTATTGGAAATTGGGTGTGGCTGGGGCGGCTTTGCAGAAAAATGTGCCAGCGAAACTGGCGCCCATGTCACGGCCATCACCGTTTCACCGGAGCAAAAAAAATACGCTGCCGAGCGCCTTGAGACGGCTGGCTTGACGGATCGGACGGATGTTCAGTTGCGGGACTACCGTGACGTAGATGGCCAGTTCGACCGGATTGTTTCAATTGAAATGCTCGAAGCGGTTGGGGAGGCTTATTGGCCAACCTACTTTGGCGTTCTCGCGAATCGATTGAAATCTGGCGGTCGTGCAATGGTGCAGGTCATCACAGTTCCAGATGCTGGCTTCGACTCCTATCGCAATGGAGTCGATTTCATCCAACGGCATATTTTCCCCGGCGGCATGCTGCTAAGCCCTGGAAAAATTGAGGAGAATGCGCTCGCCGCGGGGCTGGAAATTGGCGATGAATTTTATTTTGGCGGTGATTACGCGCGCACGCTCGATGCTTGGGCGGATACATTTCAGAAACAATGGCCTCAAATCGTAGCTCATGGCTTTGATGATCGTTTCAAACGCACCTGGGAATATTATTTGGGTTATTCGGCGGCCGGCTTCCGGGCCGGGAAGATTGATCTTGGTCAGTTTTGCTTTTCAAAACCCTAGTGGCTGTTCCGTTGCGAAAAGTCCTCGGTCGCAAACTGCGATAAGGGTCAGCGGGGTACTGTCAGAGGAACGTGGGCGTGCCAGAAAATTCGAGCCGCCTGTAGTTTCAAGCATCGAGTTGACGCCATTCGGCAAGCGCGAGCGAGCGGTTAAGTTTGAAGTTTTGGCGGCTGCGAAGGTGGCGTTCCTGGCTAAAATGGTTGTGGACCGATGCATGGATTGAGGCGAATTTCTGTAGAGATTTAGCGCTCCTGAATTTAGCCATCGCGCGCTCTCGTCGCCGGAACGGCTGGTGTGAATTTTCGGCCCTATTGTTCAGCCAGCGACCGGTCTCCTGGCGCTCGGCGTTTCCGATGATTTTCATCGCTGCCCGGTAGGACCGAAGGCGGTCCGTCACGACCACTTCCGGTCGACCGTATCGTTTCATCGCTTTGCGCATAAACCGCAATGCAGCCTTGTGACAAATGACTCCAGCACTTCGCCTTCGTGATCGACCGCCCGCCAGAGGTAACGCAGTTCGCCATTGATACGCACGAAAACCTCGTCGAGATGCCATCGCCAGCATGAAAATGATCGATCATAAATGCGCCGCTTGCGGATCTCGGACGCAAACCTCGGACCGAACCGGTTCCACCAGGCGCGAACAGTTTCATGGCTGATATCGATACCGCGTTCGTGTAGCAAATCTTCGACCTGCCGCAGCGAAAGCGGATACCGGACATACATCATCACGGCCAAGCGGATGATTTCAGGGGACGTCTTGAAATATCGGAATGGATTTCTCATTGAAGGACGTTACAAAACGCGCCTCACCAGCTCAAGACGGTTTCCCTTGACACTGCCCGACCGCACAGTGGATAATTTGGCGAAAGTTTTCGATAAACTGCAATAGCTGCGAGGGCGGCGGATTAGTCGCCGTATTTTCGCTTTAATTCGGCGGCAAATTTATTTTCTCGGAGATATTTCGTCCCGCCGAACCAGACTTCGCGAACATCACCCTTGCGGTCGCGCACCAAGCGGGCTTGTTCGCCAAAATTCGCCAGCCCGGTGGCATGACGGATCGTTCCTTGGTCACGCTTGGTGACGGCGATCTCGCTGGCATCGAGGAACGGCACCGCGAAACCCGGGTCGCCAACCAGGACATGATCCCGCATCGGCACGAAGTCGAGGGTACGCCACAAGCTCCACCACCGGCCCGCCCAGTCGCGTGTCTTGGCCGTGGCAGCGCCGCGCTTCGCGAAAGCTTGGAGGATATGGATCATCGCGTCGGACCAGGCCCAGGCAGGACCGTCCACCGCATTGGTTAAGATCGACACGGCGAGATCATGGCCCGGCAAGACGATGGTGCGGCTGAGACAGCTCTGAAATCCGCCGGCATGGCCAAACCATTCCCAATCTCCGGCTTTGCCGAGCATGATACCGAGACCGTAAGAGCCGTTCGCGCTAGCGTCCACATCGCGCCACTGGCGGCGAATCATGTCGCGGCGGCTGGCGCGCGATAGAATGCTGTGCGTCGCTTCGGGATCGAGGCTGGCGAAAAACCGCGCGAGGTCGCCCGCGGTTGACAAGAATCCGGTGGCCGGGGCCAGGGCGTGAGTTGGGTTGTCCCCCGGCACGATGCGCCGACGGCCGAGCGGCAGCTTGCGGCTATGTCCGCGCGCCACCAGAGCACCGCGGGGCGCGGGTCCGTCGGGTGCGGTCTCGTGCAGCTTGCTGGCGCCGACAATTTCACGCCCAACCCAATCGCTATACGACTCACCGGTTGCAGCTTCGATTACCAAACCGATAAGCCCGAATCCATGATTAGAGTATTTGAGCCGGGTGCTGGGTTCGATCACAGGCGGTTCGCGCAGCGCCGCGCGCAGCTCCTTTTCGCCGAGGAACGGCCTCCGGTCCTGCCATTGTCCGGCGTCCACGCCGTCGCGAATTAGGCCGGCGCTGTGCGATAGCAATTGGCTGATAGTCGCCTCCGCTACCGCCGGGTGCAGCCCGTCGACATACCGGCCAGCTGGGTCATCGAGGCGCAGGAGGCCGGCTTCGCGCAGTTTAAATATCGCAGCCGATGTGAATGTTTTGGAATGCGAGGCAACGCGAAATCGGTGGCGTGGCGTGAGCGTCTTGCCGGTTGAAATATCGGCGACACCGAACGCCTCCTCCAAAATGATGCGCCCCTTGTGGGCGACGGCGATGACGCAGCCAGGTTGTTCCGAAAGCCGCATTTGATAATCAAGCCATTGTGGAATGTAGTCCCTAGCCGATTTCAGCCAAATATCCATTGCGTCACCTTCTTAGATCATAAAATCGACAAGCCGGACCGGGTTGTCGTGCAGAATCATTCTATGCTCCGCCTCCGAGACAGTGCAGGTGACGCGCGCGATGATCGCGCGCGCGTGCGGGAAAATATCATCAACATGTGGTTCGTTGCGCTCACCATGCGGTTCTGAGAAGCTCGATGAGTTGGTCCTTGGAATCGATCTTGCGTGGGTTGGTGGCGACGACTAAATCCTGTAACGCATCGCTGGCGATGCCGTCAAAATCATCCTCGCCCACGCCGACATCGCGCAGACGCCACGGCAGGCCCAAATCGTCGCGCACCAGTTTGAGCACTTCGCTAGCGGCAGCTGCCGCGGCTTCCTCTTCGCTCATACCGTTGATATCGACGCCCATCGCCTCGGCGACCCAGGCCTGTTGCGCCAGCGTCTCTTTGAAGTTGAAGGCCATCACATTATGCATCATCACGGCCGAGGTCTCGCCGTGCGGCACATCGCAGCGCGCACCCAATTGATGGCCGATGCCGTGGCTGAGGCCGAGCGTCACGCTACCCAGGCCGCACACCGACAGCCAAGCCGCCACCATGCATTGCCCCCGCGCGGCAATGTCCGTGGGATCGGCTTTGGTTTCGCGCAAATAGCGCACCAGCATGCTTAACGCGCGGTAGGCGAGGGCGTCGGTGAAGGGCTGATGCGTCGATGAGCACATGGCCTCGATACAATGATCGATGGCACGTGTACCCGTGCCGAGCCACAGGCGCTCTGGCGTCGCCAGCGTCAAATCAGGGTCGAGAAATACGCTTTTGGCGGTGAGGCGCTTGTCGAGATAGATGTCTTTCACCTGTCGCGCGCGATCGGTGATGCCGACGAAAAAGGTGAACTCGCCAGCCGAAAGGGTGGTGGGTACAGCAAACATCGGCAGCGGATCGGTCGAGAGGGCGGGAATATCTATTTTGTCGGGATACTCGAACTTGATGCGCACCGCATCAAGGCCATCTGGTTCTGCAATGCCTTCGGCGAGGCAAATGGCGACGGCCTTGGCGGTATCGTTCGGCGTGCCACCGCCGAAGCTGATGATCGCATCGGCCTGCTTAGAGCGCGCAAAATCCGCTGCCGCGATGACGCTCTCACGTGGCACATGCGCGATGGTCTCAAAGAACACGCCGGCTGTGCGCCCGCCTGCGGCGCTTTCCACACGCGCCACCAGATCAGTATTTTGCGCCAGACTCTTCCCGGTAATGATGACGGCACGTTCGACGCTGTACTGCTCTAACGCCGCTCCGAGCTTGCCCACACTGCCAGAGCCGAAATGGACATCGTCCATTGGCAACATGGCGAACTGGCCATTTAATTCTTGCTTGGGTACGGATAACATTCCTTGGCTCTCCATTTAATCGGACTCAAACGCCCGTCGGCTTCGGCAACGACCCCACACGCGTTTGAATTTCATGTCAATCCCCAGGCAGCTCTTTTGGCGTGACGGTTTGGTCTCGATCCTTTTACTCTCGGCGCTCGCCCGGCGTTGCCGAAGGCATTCTTTGGGTGTAAATCTGTGCCATGCATTGCCGTTTGTTCGTCGTAATATTTACCGCACTGTGGCTCGTGGCCGGCAGCGCATCCCAGGCCGATGAAAGTCCCGCTAGCGCCGTGGTCGATGCATTGCACGCTTCGCTCCTGACAATGATGAAGGACGCCGACGCGCTCGGCTTCGACGGCCGGCGCGAGCATATGGTGCCAGTGGTCGCCCAATCCTTTGATCTGAAAATTATCGCCGCCATGGCTACCGGTCCAAATTGGAACGAATTCAGCGAAATCCAACAGGAGCAGCTAATCGAGGCGCTAGAACGCCTGAGCCTCGCGACCTATGCGGCGCGTTTTAACGGCTATTCGGGTGAACGCTTTCAGCTGCTGTCCGAGCAACCCGCGCCGCAAGGTGCGGTCTTCGTCAACACCGAACTGATTAAACCTGACGGTGAGGCGATCGCTCTCAAATATTTGCTGCATCTTAGCGACGCGGGATGGCGTATCCTCGATATCTATTTTCTCGGTGTGTATAGCGAGTTGGGCATGCGGCGTTCGGAGTATGCTGCAGTACTGAAGCGCGATGGTTTCGAAGGCTTGCTCAGCTCAATCGATCAAAAAGCCGCCGACTACGCAGCGGGGCTGCTCAAATAAGTTTCGTGATCGGCCGGTAATAAGGGCCAGCTAGCGAAAGCGTTTATCCATGAGAATCTTGGTCACTGGCAGCGCTGGTCACTTGGGTGAGGCGCTGGTTCGTACTATCCAGAGCACCGGTGACGAAGCCATCGGCATAGACATATTGGACTCAGAGTTTACCCACAAGGTCGGCTCGATCATTGACCGAGAATTCGTCAGGCATTGTATCGCCACAACCGACGCCGTGATTCATACCGCCACTCTGCACAAGCCCCATGTCGCGAGCCATGCCCGGCAAGCCTTCATCGACACCAATATCACGGGCACGCTAAATCTGTTGGAAGAAGCGGCGCATGCAGGCATCCGGCGCTTCGTCTTCACCAGCACGACCAGTGCGTTTGGCGCGGCACTCGTTCCGCCCGAGGGGGCGCCCGCCGCCTGGATTACCGAGGACGTGCAACCCGTCCCAAAGAATATTTATGGCGTGACCAAAACTGCAGCCGAGGATCTCTGTCAGCTGTTTCACCGAAAACAGGGCCTTCCATGCATTGTTCTCCGAACCTCGCGGTTCTTTCCCGAGGAAGACGATGGCGAGGAAATCAGAGAAATGTTCGCTAGCGACAATGCCAAAGCCAATGAGTTTCTATTCCGCCGGATCGATCTCGAAGACGCGGTGAGCGCACATCTATGCGCCGTTGAGCGGGCGCCGGAGATTGGCTTTCGCCGTTACATCATCAGCGCGACATCTCCGTTTGAGAGGCGAGACCTCGTGGGTCTTCGAACGGATGCCGCCGCCGTCGTCTGCCAGAGGGCGCCACAGTTTGAGGCGCTCTATCAACGCCTTGGCTGGCGCATGTTTGCCACCATCGACAGGGTTTATGTAAACCAGAAAGCGCGTGATCAGCTGGGATGGCGGCCGAAATATGATTTTGCCCGGGTAATTGATCAACTGGGTCGTGGGGAAGCGATGGGAAGCGAACTGGCCCGGACGGTAGGCAGCAAAGGCTATCACAGCGAGGATTTTGCTGAAGGGCCTTATCCGGTCGATTGAAGCCGTCGTATTTAGTGGCTGGCGCTTAGGGCGCCGCGCATCTGAAGCCAACCATGTCGAGGCCAATATGCGGTGGATTGCCGTGTCGGTAGGCGGCCCTCAAGCAATAGGGATTGTTTCCCCAGCCGCCACCACGAATCACGCGTTTTCCCACGGCGCCGGGAAACCGGCTCGATGTCCATTCCCATACGTTGCCGGCCATATCATCGAGGCCGAAGGGAGAGCGGCCGAGCGGGAAAGAGCCGACAGGAGCAGTGCGCGAAAACCCGTCCGCTGCTGAAGGCGCGCAACAGTCATAACTTCCGGCGTTCACATGCGTCGCTAGCGAGTCTCGGGTGAGCGTGTTTCCCCACGCATATCGATAGCCTTGTGAGCCGCGTGCGGCATATTCCCATTCGTCTTCGCTGGGCAAGCGCATGCTATAAAATCGGCAAAAAGCTTCAGCATCTAGCGCCGAGACCTGAACGACAGGGTGATCCAACAAACCCTCGAGATTGCTCTTAGGGCCGGCCGGGTGGCGCCAATCCGCCCCGTCTATCAACCGCCACCGCAGCCACCACACATTGCCCTTGCCAGTTTTTTCGACCGTAGTTCGATATTCGCTGGCGTCGGCAAATCTGGCAAATTGCCGATTGGTGATTTCTCTCCGCATCAGCCGGAAGGTTGGGATGTGGACGGATCGCACGATCTCATTGTCGTCGCCTTCAAGGTCGCCAAGTACCGCCGTGCCAGCCGGAATTGCGACCAGGTCGAACGCTTCCGCGGCGCTCGCAAGGCCGGCAAAAAAGAGAAGCGGGAGGATGGCAAACATTTTGACGGCTAACGACATGACAAATTCCGTTCGCAGCGCTTTAGTCTGATCGATTCAAGAGTTCCGGCAAACCAGCGGCGGCACAACACACATTCTTGCGAGCGCTAGCGCTTTGGAAATAGCCGTACAGATGTGGTGGCGCAGACGTCGCGAATTATTGGCCAACCTTGCGCACGAAGGGAATAAGTAGCAATCCGAAAGCGATGGCTGCAGCCATCACCAACCACACGTCGTTAAAGGTCATCACCCGTGCTTCGCGGTCGACGATGGCGACAAGCGCCTGAAGGTTAATAAGGGCTTCATGATCTCCCTCGCCGGCAGATGCCATAGCTTCGCTCACAGGGATTCGCGCCATCGTGATGGTCTCCGCCAGGCGTTCGCGGTGCAGATCGTTACGCTGACCGATAATGGTATTTATCCCGGCCAAGCCGATCGCTCCACCAAGGTTTCGCATCAGATTGTAGAGCCCGCTTGCGTTCTGAATTTCGGTAGAAGATAGGGTGCCGAGCGCGATCGCAGTGATCGGCAGGAAACAGATGACAATTGCCATGCCGTGAAATACTTGCGGCAAGAAGAGTTGCGCGAAACCCGTCTCCGCCGTGCCTTGTGAAAATAGCCAGAAACCCGCCGTATACAGGCACAGGCCAAATGCCAGCATAACGCGCTCGTCCATGCGCTTATCCATTTGGCCAGCGATAGGCCCTGAAATGAATTGAAAGACGCCGATCACGATCATGATGATGCCAATTTGAAGGCTATTGAAGCCCCGCACCGTTGAAAGGACGACTGGCAACAGATAGATCGATCCGTAGAGGGCTATGCCGAGCGCGAAGCTCAGAGTGCAGCCGATGAGAAAATTTCGATCACGAAACGCCCGGATGTCGACCACCGGATGCGCCGCACTGAGCTCACGCCACACCAATAAGATGCCCGAAACGACCGACGTGACCGCGACAATGATCATTTTCGGCGAGCTAAACCAATCCTCGCGCGGTCCCTCCTCCAGCAGATAAACCAACGGCCCGAGGAACAGCGCGATCAGGATCACGCCCAGAATATCGATTTGTTTGAGCAGCGCGTAATTCGGACGGTCAATATCGACCGTCTTCCAAATGATAAAAGTCACGACGGCGCCGGGTAACAAGTTGATGTAAAACAGCCACTGCCAGGATAACAGCTGCGTGAGCCAACCCCCGAGTGTCGGACCAGTGGTCGGCGCAACATTGGCGACAAGCGCGACGATGACGATCAATCCGGTGCGCCGCTCGGGTGGAAAAATCATATAAATCGTAGAGAAAACGAGTGGAATCATGGCGCCACCGGCGAGACCCTGAAGCACCCGGAATACGATCATGCTGTTGAGGTCCCAGGCGGATCCGCACAGCAAGCTCGCTAGTGTGAATAAGCTGCTCGACAGAGCGAACAGGGTCCGCGTCGAAAGGGCGCGCGCGAGCCAGCCGGTCAACGGAATGATGATGACCTCGGCGGTCAGATAGGACGCCTGGATCCAGGCGGTCTCCTCAATTGTCGTCGACAGGCCGGCACCAATCTCACCGAGAGAACTGGCGACAACCTGGATATCGAGGATCGCCATGAACAAGCCAACCAGCATGGCGTAGAAGCCAATCCAGTCGCGGCGGCTTAGTTGAAGATAGGTAATGGACGCCGGCGCGGAGTCAGTCATTCGTCGCTGCTGACGTATGCCCCGCTCTTAAGCAGCGTGCCGGTTATGACAGTGGCGACAACCGACATACCGGGGCGGAGCCGCCCGGCGAGGGGGTTGTCTGGTTCCAGGGTGATTTTGACGGGAATCCGCTGGACGATTTTGTTAAAATTACCCGACGCGTTTTGTGGCGGCAACAGGCTGAACTCAGCGCCGCTTGCCGGCGAAAAGCTCTCGACCGTGCCAATCAAGACGTGGTCGGGATAGGAATCGATATCGATTTCGACACGCTGACCCAGTTTCATTTTGGTGAGCTGAGTCTCTTTGAAATTGGCGACGACCCACACGTTATCCAAAGGTACGAGGGCCATGAGCTGCGCCCCCGGCCTGATGTATTGCCCTTCGCGAACGCTACGATTTCCAATTACCCCGCCTACCGGCGCCTGAATTTCGGTATATCTGAAATCGATCTCGGCCAGGGTGAGGTCGGCCTCTCGTTCCTTAATCGTCGCTTCGAGCTGGTGTCGTCGCGCGTCCATGATCGGGTACTCGTTGTGCGCCGTGGCAAGATCTGCGCCCGCCATTTGCACCGCAGCGTCGGCTTTAAGCGCATCGGCGACAGCGCTTTCGTGACGGTCCCGTGTGGTAACGCCTCGCTCTATCAGACTTTCAATGCGTTTTAACGCCTGCTCGGCGCGCGCAAGCTCCGCCGTGGCAAAGCTCTGCTCAGCCTCGGCTTGGGCAATTATCGAGGCTTGAAGTGCTCGTTGACTAGCTAAGATTTCCAGCTCTGTATGGCTCGTGGCGAGGTCCGCACGCGCTTGCTCAATACGCGCCTCATATTCTGCCGGCTGGATAACGAGCAACGTCGCGCCCTTCTCAACGCGTTGATTGTCGGTAACGAGAACCGCAGAGACGTAACCCGAGATTCTGGCGCTGATCGGCGTGATTTCACTGCGGATATAGGCGTTGTCTGTGGATTCGCGAAATCTCCCAACAGACCACCACTGCCAGCCGAGTAGAGCGGCCGCCATGATGAGTGCCAAGAAGATAAGGCTAAACACAACGATTCGCTTTACGCTACGCCGTCCGGGAGAAAGGGGTGACGTCACGTCAGACATAGCTAGTCATAGCTCAAGGCACCTGGTTTCTGCTCGATAACTCGAACCGGGTAATTTGGTTGCACCCTGGCGCCGAGGCAATCAGTATTGCACCCGCTGGGTAATGCCGCCATCGACCATGAGATTGGCGCCGGTGATGAAGCTCGCCGACGGACTGGCGAGAAACGCCACGGCATTTGCGACCTCGTCGGGCGTGCCCATGCGGCCCATCGGGTTGCGGCCGAGCGCCATCTTGAATATTTCAGGAACGTCGCGCTCGCGATCCTGCCACACACCGCCCTCGAAATAGATGGTTCCCGGGGAGACGGTGTTGGCGCGGATGCCCTTATGGGCCAACGCGTTACTCAAGTTTGAGATGTAATTAATCAGCGCCGCCTTGACCGAGTTATAGGGCCGCACGCCGCCAAAGCTTTCGACCGCCGCCGCACTGGATATGGCGACGATGGCGGCGGCGTCTGATGATTCGAGATACGGCATCGCCGCCTCGACCATGCGGACGGTCGCGAGAATATCGATTTCGAAACCCAAGCGCCAAGATTCTTCGTCCGGCCCTTGCGAATCTACTAGAGCGCTGACATTGGGCACGATGATATCCACGCCGCCCAATTGCTCCGCGCTGTCATTGACCCATCTTTTAATCGCCTCGCCATCGCGCGCGTCGACTCTGCCGCCGCTCGCCTTGCCGCCGCAGGCTTTGAGCGCGCTAATCGTCTCATGCAATGTTTTCTCGCCGCGCGCACAGATCGCCACATGGCAACCTTCGCCGGCAAGCTTGAGTGCAATGGCGCGCCCAATGCCGCGTGAGCCGCCGCTTACTAGCGCGCATTTTCCTGCCAGTTCTAGATCCACGATTATCTCTCCCGCGCGGCGCTGTGGGCAAAATGTTGCGGTGGCCCCCCTCAATATGATGAACTGAGAGTGATGCCTCTGACAACTACATGATCCCCGCCGTTTGAGGAATGACCATGAAATTGAGCACTGAGAGAATCCTGACCACCCATGTAGGCAGCCTGCCGCGCGCCCTCGACCTTAGCGATATGTTGCTCAAGAAAGAGTTCGGTGAAGCGCAGGACGAAGCCACATTCGAAAAGCGCGTGCGCGAAGCCGTCCGCGAAGTAGTCGCCAAACAGGTCGAGACCGGGATCGATATCGTCAGCGACGGCGAAATGAGCAAGATCGGCTATGCCACCTATATCAAAGACCGATGCGAAGGTTTTTCGGGCGACAGCGCCCGCCGGCCACCGGCGGATTTGGCCGATTTTCCGGCATATTTGAAGAAGTCGGGGGAAATGGGCCAAGCGCCCAAGATTATGCGACCCGTGTGCAGCGGTGAAATTCGTATAAAGGAAACGGATTCGCTGAAAAAGGATATCGCGAATTTGCAGAATGCTCTGGATGGCTCTGGCGCAACTCAAGGATTCATGAATGCGGCTTCGCCGGGCGTTATCTGCGCCTTCCTGCCGAACGAATTTTACTCTTCGGAAGGAGATTATCTGGAGGCGCTTGCCGCCGTGATGAAGGAGGAATATGAGGCGATCCACGCCGCCGGATTTGTTCTTCAGCTCGATTGTCCGGACCTCGCCATGGCACGCCATACGCAATATGGCGATTTGAGCGACGAAGAATTTATCATCCATGCCGAGCGCCATGTTGAGGTGTTGAATGCGGCGCTGGAAAATGTGCCGGCCACTATGTCGCGTATGCATCTTTGCTGGGGCAATTATGAAGGGCCGCATCATTGCGATATACCGGTGGAGAAAATCCTCCATGTTGTGACCCGGGCAAAGCCACAGGCAATTTCGTTTGAGGCCTCAAACCCGCGCCATGCACATGAGTGGCGCAAATGGCGGGATGCCAAGATTCCCGAAGACAAAGTGCTGATGCCAGGCGTGATCGATTCGGTGACAAATTTTATCGACCACCCAGAAGGCGTGGCCGAACGCATTTGCAAATTCGCCGATATCGTTGGGCGCGACCGCGTGTTGGCCGGCAGCGATTGCGGCTTTGCCACCTTTGCCGGGTTCGGCAAAGTCGACCCCGACATAGCTTATGCTAAGCTGGGCGCGCTTGTTGAAGGCGCGCGGATCGCATCGGAAACTCTTTGGCCGTGAGGTCTCTTGCGTTGGTTGTTGGGCGCCTAGGACGCTTTTCAGGCTAGACTTGGCGTCGCGCAGATCGGCAAACTGGAACAACAAATCCGCCGGCCGGAGCGGGTCATCAACGTGCCCACGCCGCCGCAAAAATTGCCAAGGACAAGTCGCTATGAAAATCGGAATTGTTGGTACCGGGGCAATGGGGAGCGTGTATGCGGCGCTCCTCGGCGATGCTGGGAATGAGGTTTGGGCGGTTGATAGTTGGGCCGAACATGTCGCGGCAATGGCACAGGATGGCTTGACGCTTAAGGGTGCGAGCGGCACGCGGACGGTGCACCTCAACGCCACCACTGACGCATCGACTGTCGGGCTCTGCGACTTGATCATCATCGCTACTAAGGCGATGGATGTGGCGGCTGCTGCGGAAGCAGCGCGCGCCATGCTGGGGCCGGATACCACCGTGCTCACCATTCAGAACGGGCTCGGCAGTGCCGCCAAGGTTGCTAGCGCGCTTGGCACCGAGCGCGTGGTGCTCGGCGTGGTCGGCGGCTTTGGCGCGTCCATAACAGCGCCAGGCAAGGCGCATCACAATGGCATGGAGCTGGTGCGTCTCGGCGAGATGAACCGCCCCGTGTCGGACCGCGTGGAGAGCTTGGCAGAGCTGTGGCGCGGCGCCGGCTTCACGGTGAAATGTTTCGACGATATAGACCAGCTCGTTTGGGAGAAGCTCATTTGCAATTGTGCTTTTTCCGCCAGCTCTGCGCTCACCGGTTGGACGGTGGGCGAAATCCTCGCCAGCAGCGATGCCTGGTCGGTCGCCAGCAATTGCGCGCTTGAAGCCTATTTTGTCGCGCGCGCCAGCAACATCCGCCTCGATATCGACGATCCGATCAGCTACGTGCGGGATTTCGGTGCCAAGATTCCGCATGCCCGACCGTCTATGCTACTCGATCATATGGCCGGCCGGAGAAGCGAAATTGACGCCATCAACGGCGCCATTCCGGCGGCGGCGGCGCGTGTCGGCGTGAAGGCGCCGGTCAACGAAACGGTGAGTGCATTGGTGCGGGCAAAAGAAGAAAAATTCATGAGTGCGGCGGGCCGCGAATAGGGGAGCCCGGATGGCCATAGCAGCAGACAGCCTGTTGCCTGCTACGCGCGCCGCCTCCGCTGGCCATTGAGAACCTCGAACTCGGGGCCGGTGCGGCGCCGACGGGCCTGGTTATCGTCGACGATGCGAAGAATTGCGCCGCTTAGATTACCAGGCCTTTATTCGAAGCCAACGCGCCGGGCCGCCTTTCGCTTGAATCGCCCGACGGGCGGGCTCATGGTCCCTCTATGAGAGTTGACGGGCGCGATTACCGTACAATCTGGCTTGCCGCGGACGGCTGGTCGGTGGAGATCATCGATCAGACAAAACTGCCGCACGTCTTCGAGAGTTGCCGCCTGGAGACGGTCGAGGCGGCGGCGGCGGCAATCCGCGATATGCAGGTGCGCGGCGCACCTTTGATCGGCGCCACGGCAGCTTACGGCATGGCGCTTGCGATGCGGTGCGACGCCAGCAATGGCAGCATTGCGCAGGCACATGATCTGCTTCTCTCCACCCGGCCGACGGCGGTCAATTTACGCTGGGCGCTCACCGAGATGTCGGAATTGCTCACCCCATTGCAGCCGAACACGCGCGCCGCCGCGGCCTATCAAAGGGCCGATGAAATTTGCGATGAGGATGTCGAAATGTGCCGCGCCATCGGCGAGCATGGCGCGGTGTTGATCGAAGAGGCGGCGCGCGCGCGGCATGGCGGTGGGCCGGTCAATATCCTGACCCATTGCAATGCCGGCTGGCTCGCGACTGTCGATTGGGGCACGGCATTGGCGCCGATTTACGTGGCGCTTGAGCGTGGCGTGGATCTCCATGTGTGGGTCGATGAAACGCGGCCACGCAATCAGGGCGCATCGCTCACGGCCTGGGAATTGGCCAGCCACGGCGTGGCGCATACCTTAATTGTCGACAATGCGGGTGGCCATTTGATGCAGCATGGCATGGTCGATCTCTGTATCACGGGAAGCGATCGCACGACGGCCGAGGGTGATGTCTGTAATAAAATTGGCACCTATCTGAAGGCGCTGGCGGCATATGATTGCGGCGTGCCATTTTATGTGGCGTTGCCGTTCAGCACCATTGATTGGAACATCGGTGATGGCCTCCGCGACATCCCCATCGAGCAACGCGACGAACGTGAAGTACTGGAAATATCCGGGCGAGATGCAGCCGGTGTGGAGCACAGCGTAAGAATTGCGCCGAGCGCGAGTCCGGCGGCAAATTACGCCTTCGATGTCACGCCGGCGCGCTTGGTCAGTGGCCTTATTACTGAACGTGGCCGCTGTGCGGCGTCCCGCCAGGGCCTGTTAGAACTTTATCCGGAGCGGCGCTGAATCGGCGCTGCCGCGCGACTCGGGAAGCCATGCAAAATATGTGGAACGAAAAAGACGCCGAAGCCCTGGCGGCGGGCTATGCCGCAGAGGGCGTCGCGCGCGATGTTGCGGATTGTCTCTACATGACCCGTCTGTTGGGGTGCGATAAGCGGCTGGTTTTGCATGGCGGGGGCAACAGCTCGGTCAAGACGCGCGGACGCGATGCGGCGGGTGGCGAGAGCGATGTGCTCTGCGTCAAGGCGAGCGGCGCCGATATGGCGGTTCTGGAGTCGGACGATCTGCCGGCGCTCGATCTCGGCCAATTGCGTCGCCTGCGCGATCTGGACCGTCTCGCCGAGGCGGATATGCGAGGCGCTCAACGCGCCTGCCTGCTCGATGGCGGCGCTGGCGACCCTTCCGTCGAAACCCTGATGCATGCCTTTCTTCCGCATAAATTTATTGCCCATTGCCATGCCAATGCTGTCTTGAGCGTGACCAATCAGCCGGGCGGCGCGGCGCTCTCGGCAACACTCTTTGCTGGGCACGCGGCGGTGGTCCCCTATACCATGTCGGGCCTTGAGCTCGCGCAACGCGCCGCCGAAGCGTTTGAGGCGGCGCCCGATAGTCGCGGGCTAGTGCTGATGCATCACGGTCTCGTCAGCTTTGGCGACGACGCGCACGCTGCTTACGACAATATGTTGGCGTTGGTAGCGCTGGCAGAGGCGCACATCGCCGAGAGCCGGCGTGGGCTGCCGCCGGCGAAACCCCGGGAAGGGAATCTCTCGACCTTGGCGGACGTGGCGCCGGTATTGCGCGGTGTTCTGGCCGGTGCAACGCAAGCGGCGGGAGATCCGGATTGTCCGGACCGCCAGGTGCTTTCGTTCCGCGCCAGTCGGGAAATTCTGCATTATCTCGATGGCGCCGAGATGACGCGCTACGCTGCCGCGGGAGTGGCCACGCCCGACCACGTCATTCACACGAAGAACAAACCGCTTGTTCTGCCGCGGGTCGACGCGGTGCGCGGCACGGAAATTTCGGACAGTTTTCGGCATTCGGTTGCCACGGCGGTGACGGAATATATGGCGGCGTATCGCGCCTATCTCGCACGCCATGCGCGCCCCGGCCAGGATCTAACGGCCTTGGCCGATGCGCGGCCGCGTGTGGCTTTGGTCCCAGGGCTCGGCCTGTTCGGCATCGGCCGCAGCATGGTGGAAGCGGAAATCATTGCTGATATTGCCGAAGCTACGATGGATGCGGTGACGGGCGCCGAGGCGATCGGCCGCTACCAGCCAGCGGCGGAGGCGGATATTTTCGCCATCGAAAGTTGGTCTTTGGAGCAGGCCAAGTTGCGCCGCACAAAAGCGCCACTGGCCGGGCAAGTGGTGGTCATCAGCGGCGGCGCGGGCGCCATCGGTGCCGCCACGGCACGCGAATTCGCGGTCGCCGGTGCGGCGCTTGCGGTTCTGGATTTAGACGGCGGCAAAGCTGAAGAAATCGCCCGCGAATTCGCCGCCGCCGGGCTTGGCCTGGCCTGCGACGTAACCGATGAAGGTTCCGTCCGCACAGCTTTCAGGCGGGTGTGCGCGACGTTCGGTGGCGTCGATATCTTGATCTCGAATGCCGGCGCCGCCTGGCAAGGGCGCATCGGCGAAGTGCCTGAGGACGTTTTGCGGCAAAGTTTTGAACTTAATTTTTTCGCCCATCAGCGTTTGGCGCAACATGCCGTACGAATCATGCAGATGCAGGCAAGCGGCGGTTGCCTGCTATTTAATATCTCGAAACAGGCGATAAACCCGGGCGCCGATTTTGGCCCTTACGGTTTACCCAAGGCCGCCACTCTATTTCTGATGCGGCAATATGCGCTTGATCACGGACGAGATGGGATCCGGGCCAATGCTGTTAATGCCGACCGTATCCGCAGCGGATTGTTGAGCGAAGAAATGATCGCCGAGCGCGCCGCAGCACGCGGCGTTTCAGAAGGCGAATATATGGCGGGTAATCTGCTCGGCCGCGAAGTGACGGCGGAAGATGTCGCGCGCGCTTTTCTGCACCTCGCGTTGGCGCCGAAAACAACCGGCAACGTCACCACGGTCGATGGCGGCAATATCGCTGCGATGCTCCGTTAGCGCGAAGCCCTCTGTGCAACATCCCTCAGGCCATTGGCGTGCTTATGGGTCGTAAAACATGATCCGTCGAAATGTTTCTCGAGCAGGCTTTGGAATTTTTTATTCCGCCTCGCTGTCAACTTTCGTCGAGGTCAGGCCAAGCTCATCCGCCCAATTCGCCGGAATATCGTCCGCTGCCTCGGCCTCAATTCGTGCGGCGCGCGCCAGCAGTGGAATGGCCTCATCATGGCGGCCTTCGGCCCGATAATTCTCGGCTAAGTTCCTGAGCGCTTGCGCGACGATAATATGATTCTCGCCGACGGCATGTTCGGCGATGGCGAGTACGCGTTCGAACAGTTTTCCGGCCTCGGCGAATTTGCCCTGCGCGCCGTAGACGAAGGCCAAATTGTCGAAGTCGATGATCATATCGGGAAGTCCCGCGCCCGGCTTGTTCTCCTCTTCGGGGGAGAGCGCGGCCTGTTTGATGGCGATCACGCGCTTGAGCTGTTTCTCGGCATCGGCATAACGCCCCAAATCCTGATTAATGGCGCCAAGATCCGACAGCAAGATGACGATGGCGATATTCTGGGCGCCGCACTGTTGCACCGCATGGTGCAGGGCCTCGTGCGCATAGGGCAGAGCGGCTTCGCTCTCGCCTTCGGAATAGAGCGTGCTGGCCTGCACTCCCGCTGGCGATTCGGCGCAACCTTCGGCAGCTGCCCGGTGCGGCCCCGTCAGCACCACCAGCAGCAATGCACAAAGAAACGGCGCGAATATTGAACGAAAAAATTGCGGGACGTTTCGGTGTGGCACTGTTGCGACCTCCGCCCCCAGAATAGGATATTATGGCAAGGTGATTCAAACCTACCGCCATCTGGCGGCACGCGCTAGAAATAGTGCGCAGGAAGCGCGCGAAAAACATGACGCCCATACAAAGTAGCTTGAGGAACGGCAATGGCTGATCTCGACGACATCAAAGACGGCAAGGATTGGGGTATCGATATACCTGCCAAGAACGAGCCTTTCTTTCTCAAAGGCTCCGAAGGTTTGGACTGGGGGATGAAGAGCCGTCTGACCCGAATTTTCAATCCGCGCAGCGGGCGCACAGTGATGCTGGCCTTCGACCATGGCTATTTTCAAGGACCGACTACCGGTCTCGAGCGGATCGATCTCAATATCGTCCCGCTAGCGCGCTACGCAGATGTGCTGATGTGCACCCGCGGCATCCTGCGCAGCAGTGTCCCGGCGGACTGCGGCAAACCGGTGGTGCTGCGCTGCAGTGGCGGAAATTCCATCCTCAGCGAACTATCCAACGAGCTTGTGGCGGTCGATATCGAAGATGCGATCCGCCTGGACGCCGCCGCGATGGCCGCGCAAATCTATGTCGGTGCCGAATATGAGCATCAATCGATCGGCAATCTCGTCAAGCTAATCGATAGCGGCAACCGCTACGGCATGCCAACCCTCGCTGTGACAGGTGTCGGCAAGGATATGGTACGGGATGCGCGCTATTTCGGCCTCGCGTCACGCATTGCCGCCGAGCTCGGCGCGCATTATGTGAAAACTTATTTCGTCGAGGAAGGGTTCGAGCGTGTCACGGCTGGTTGCCCGGTGCCGATCGTCATTGCTGGCGGCAAGAAGCTGCCCGAGCTTGATGCCCTGACTATGGCCTATAAAGCGATTGATCAGGGCGCCAGTGGAGTCGATATGGGGCGCAACATCTTTCAGGCCGAATCGCCCAGCGCCATGATCCAGGCGGTCTGCGCCGTGGTGCATGATAACGAGAAACCGGCCCAGGCGTTCGATATGTACAAGACACTAAAGAGTGAAGAGCTT